>CAYOIG010000866.1:0-3578 GCA_964403915.1 uncultured Myxococcaceae bacterium | reverse complement strand
TTGTTTCGCACGTAGAAGTTTCCGACGTCCTTGGCCGTCACGCGAAACTCGGGCTCGGCCTGCAGAAAGACGTTCCAGAGGCGACCGAAGTCGTTGAACTGGTTCACGTAGGCGGAGCCGAGGAGAACTTGCAGCGTGGAGTAGACGTCGGTGGAGGTCACGCCGAGCTTGTAGACCTTCGCGGGATCGACGCTGGCAAAGAGCTGCGGCACGTCGGAGCGGAACAGGGTGATGGCATTCCCGATCTCGGGACGTTTGGTCACGGCCTCGATGAAGCGAAGCGTGTTCTTCGCCAGGTATTCGACGTTGTTTCCTCCCTTGTCCTGGATCATCACGTCGAAGCCGCCCGCATTGCCGATGCCCGGGATCGCGGGAGGCCCGAAGGCGAAGGCCTGGGCATCGGGTAGCCCGCGCAGGCGCCCGTTGAGCTGCTGCATCAGGGAGGCGACCGTGTTCCCGGTGCCCGGACGCTCGCCCCACGGCTTCAGCTGGACGAAGTAGAAGCCGCTGTACGTGCTCGAGATGCCGGTGAGCATGCTGTAGCCGACGATCGTCGAGTAGCTCTCGATCTGCTCCATGCTGGCGAGCACCGATTCGATCTGGCGGGCCACGGCGTCGGTTCGCTGCAGCGAGGCGGCGTCGGGGAGCGAGACCTGCATGAAGAAGTAGCCCTGGTCTTCGTCCGGGACGAAGGAGGTCGGGCGCGCACGCGCCAGGCCGAGCCCGATCACCGTGATGCCGGCGAGCACGAGCATCGTTCGGAAGCTGCGGCGGATCGCGCCGTGCGAGATGTTCACGTAGCCGCCCGTAACGCGTTCGAAGACGCGATTGAAGGCCGCAAAGAAGCGACCGAGCGGGCCGCTCGACGGCGTCTTCGGACGCAGGAGCATCGCGCAGAGAGCGGGGCTCAGCGTGAGCGCGTTGAAGGCCGAGATCAGCACGGAGATCGCGATCGTGATGGCGAACTGCTGGTACAGGCTTCCGGTGATCCCCGTCATGAAACCCGCCGGGATGAAGACGGCCGCGAGGATGAGCGCAATGCCGATCACGGGCCCGGAGACTTCTTCCATGGCCTTGATGGTCGCGTCGCGAGCCGAGAGCCCGTGCTCGATGCCGACCTCCACCGCCTCCACGACCACGATTGCGTCGTCCACGACGAGGCCGATGGCGAGCACCAGCCCGAGGAGCGAGAGCGTGTTGATGGAGAAGCCGAGCATCGGGAACACGAGGAAGGCGCCGATCAGGGAGACCGGCACCGCGATCAGCGGAATGAGCGTCGCGCGCCAGCCCTGCAGGAAGAGGAAGACGACGATGATCACGAGCACCATGGCTTCGGCCAGCGTGTGGACGATCTCGTTGATTCCCTCGCTGACGGGAAGCGTCGTGTCGAGGGCGATCGCGTAGCCGATGCCCGGCGGGAAACGCTCGGCGAGCTTTTCCATCTGGGCCTTGACCGCGCCCGCGGTGGCGAGGGCGTTCGATCCAGGCGACTGGTAGACGAGAAGCAGGGCCGCGGGCTTCCCGTTGTAGCGGCCGAGCTGCATGTAGGTCTGCGCGCCGAGAGTGATCCGTGCGACGTCCTTCACCCGGACCAGAGAGCCATCCGGGTCGGCTCGAACGATGATGTCGCCGAACTGCTCGGTGGTGACGAGGCGCCCCTGCGCCGTGACGCTGTAGGTGAACTCCTGCCCGGGTGGTGCCGGCTCCGCGCCGATCTGCCCGGCCGGATTGACGACGTTTTGCGCCTGAATGGCATTCATCACGTCGAGGACCGTGAGCTGGAGCTTCGCCAGCGTGTCGGGGCGCACCCAGATCCGCATGGCATAGTTGGCCGCGCCGACCATCTGCACCTGGCCCACGCCAGGCACGCGAGCAAGATCGTCGACCACGTTGATGACGCCGTAGTTGCCGACGAAGGTCGCGTCGTACTCGCCGTTCGGGGAGTAGATCGGGATCACGAGTAGCGGCAGGCCGGTGGTCTGCTTCACCGTGATGCCCTGCTCGACGACCGACTCGGGAAGCTGGGACATGGCCTGTGATTGGCGATTCTGGGTGAAGACCTGGTCGAGGTTCACGTCGGTGCCGACGTCGAAGCTCACCTGCAGCGTCATGGTGCCGTCGCTGCCGTTGATGGACTTCAGGTAGATCCCGCCCTGCACGCCGTTGATCTGCTGCTCGAGCGGCGTGGCGACGGCCTTCTCGACCGTCACGGCGTCAGCGCCGGTGTAGACCGCGGAGAGCTGGATGATCGGCGGGACGATGTCCGGGTATTGCGCGATGGGCAGGCGCTGGAGCATGACGAGGCCGCCCACCACCGTGAGGATCGCGATCACGATCGCCACGATCGGGCGGTCGATGAAGAATCGGGACAAGGGCTAGCTCCCGGCCGGGGCCGCTGCGGCCGGATCGGTGTCGGAAGCAGGGGCTGGCTTCGCGACGACCGTCATGCCGTTTCGGATCTTCTGCAGCCCCTCGACGACGACCTTCTCGCCGGCCTCGAGCCCCTGGTCGATGATCCAGTCGCTGCCGATGCGCGGTCCGAGCGTCACGTGCTTGAGCTCCACCTTGCCGTCCGCACCCACGACCGCGACCTGGTCGATGCCCTGGAGCTGGCTCACCGCTCGCTGCGGGATGACGAGCGCGCCGGTGCGCCGGTCCGTTGCGGCGCGAACCTTCGCGAACTGCCCGGGACGCAAGTAGTCATCGGGGTTCGGAAACACGCCCTGCAGGATGATGGTGCCAGTCGTCGCGCTCACATCGAGGCCCGTCACGAAGAACTTTCCTGGATGCGGGTAGAGATCGCCGTTGGCGAGGATCAGCGCGAGAGGAGGCGCGTCCGAAGAGGGGCCCGTCTGCTGATTCGCACGAATCCCCTTGGCGAAGCGCAGGTAGTCGATCTCGCTGATCGGAAAGCTGACCTTCATCGGATCGAGCTGGGAGACCGTGGTGAGGAGCGTCGTCGGGCTCACCAGGTCGCCGATCTGGGCGGTAGCGATCGCGGCAATGCCGGTGACGGGCGAGTCGACGTTCGTCCACGCGAGATTGAGGCGTGCCTGCTCGACGGCGGCCTGTGCCGAAGCGACCTGAGCGGCGTCGGCGGATCGGGCCTGGACGGCATTGTCGAGCTCTTGCTGGCTCACCGCCCCCTGGGCCGCGAGGGGCTGGTAGCGCGCCACGTCCATCTCGCTCTTTCCGAGAGCGGCCTGGGCGCGGCCGAGCTGGCCGATCGCCTGGTCGTAGGCGGCCTTGAACTGGCGCGGGTCGATCTGGAAGAGCAGCTCGCCGGCCTTCACGACCGAGCCGTCACGGTAGGCCTGCTTCAGGAGGTAGCCCTGGATCTTGGGCCGGATCTCGGCATTCACGTAGCCGACGGTGGTCCCGATGAACTCCGAATCGAGAGCGACGTCCCTCTTCTGGACCTCCGTGACGAGAACCTCGGGCGCGGGGCCGTCCGCTGCTCCCCCCTTCTTCTCGCAGGCCGCCGAGGCGAGGGCAAGAGCAAGAGCGAGGGGGATTAGGCCCGATTCGCCGCTGCGGGCACAAGGGCCCCTTCCCCGAATCCGCATCCACGCCTCCTG
>CAYOIG010000865.1:0-2267 GCA_964403915.1 uncultured Myxococcaceae bacterium | reverse complement strand
GATGCGAGCGCCGCCACGGCGCCCGGCGCGCCCTGAGCGCCCCGCCATGTGCGGAATCGGCGGGCTGATCCATGCCGACCCCGGACGCCTCGCCTCGGAGGAGAGCCTGCGGCAGATGCTCGGCCGGCTCGCGCATCGCGGTCCCGATGCGACGGGTTTCTGGAGCGAGGGGCCGTGCGGCCTCTGTCATACCCGGCTCGCCATCATCGATCTCTCGCCGCGCGGACGGCAGCCGATGGCGAGCCCGAGCGGTCGCTGGCAGATCTCCTACAACGGCGAGATCTACAACTACCGCGCGCTGCGAAGCGAGCTCGAGAGCCGCGGCCGCTGCTTTGCGAGCAGCAGCGACACCGAGGTGATTCTGCATCTGGTCGAGGAAGGCGGCCCCGAAGCCCTCTCGCGGCTCGAAGGCATGTTCGCGATCGCCCTCTACGACCGCGAGCGCCGCGCGCTGCTCCTCGTGCGGGATCGCCTCGGCATCAAGCCCCTCTTCTGGTGCCAGGGCCCGGAGGGGGTGGGCTTCGCATCGGAGCCGAAGGCGCTGCCGCCGCTCGCGGACGGCGGCAAGCCGAGCCCGGCGCGGATCGCGGAGTATCTCGCGTTCCGACATCTCGCCGGCGAGGAGTCTCTGCTGCCGGGCGTGCGCACGCTGCTTCCGGGCCACCGGCTCCTAACCGACGGCCGAAGCGTGCGGGTCGAGCGCTGGTGGCAGCCCGAAGTGGGCGCCGCCTCCAGCGCCGGCGAGACCGGCGCGGTGGTGGCCGCCGCCGTGCGCCGGCAGCTCGTCGCAGACGTCCCGGTCGGTGTCTTTCTCTCCGGGGGGGTCGACTCCGCCGCCGTAGCGTACGAGGCGAACGCCGCGCTCCCGTCCCTCTCGACCTTCACCGTCGGCTTCGAGGAGGCAGGGTACGACGAGACCGCACGCGCGAAGGTGGTGTCGGACGCGCTCGGAACGACCGCCCATGCGATCCGGCTCACGCAGGAGGACTACGTCGCGGGGCTCGCGCGCGCCGTCTGGCAGCTCGATGCGCCGCTCAACCACGCGCACTCGGTGCACCTGCTCGCGCTCTCGCGCTTCGCGCGCGAGCGCATCACCGTGGCGCTCACGGGAGAGGGAAGCGATGAGCTCTTCGCGGGCTATCCCCGCTACCGGCTCTTCCTGCTGGCGAAACGCCTGCGCGCGCTGCCGCCCACCGCGCTTCGCGCGGCAGCCGCTCGTCTGCGGCGCGTTCGCCCGCGCTGGGCGCGCCTGCTCGAAGCGGCCGCCAGCGACGGCGCGACGGCGGCCGCCATCAATCCGGCCTTCGTGCCGATCGACGACGCGGCAGCCCTCGCCGGGACCGACGACATCGACGCGATCCTCGCCGGCCGCCGCGCTCTCTTCGCAGAGGCCCGCGCCCGCGGTGAGGACGAGATGGAGAGCCTGCTCTCGCTCGAACGCGGCACCTATCTCGTCTCGCTGCTGCAGCGAATGGATCGCATGAGCATGGCCGTGGGGCTCGAATGTCGCGTTCCGCTCCTCGATGAGCAGGTGCTCGCGCACGCCCTGGCGTTGCCGCTGCGCGCGCGGATCGACCTGCGCACCACGAAGAAGCCGGTGCGCGCCCTCGCGGAGCAGCGCTTCGGCCGGGCCTATGCCTTCGCTCCGAAGTCGGGCTTCGGCGTTCCCCTCGATGTCTGGCTGCGGGGGCGCGGCCCCTTCGCGACGCTCGTGGAGGCGCTGCTCTGCGACGGGCGCGCCCGAAGCCGGGGCTTCTTCGACACCGACGCTGCCCGGCGACTGCTCGAAGAGCACCGCGCGGGCAGCCACGACCGCTCCGAGCCTCTCTGGGGCCTCGCGAACCTGGAGCTCTGGGCCCGCGTCTGCCTCGACGGGGAGGGCCCCGGCGCATGACGGCGGCCACGGCAGCGAGCCGCAGTCCGGTTTCGACGCCGCTGGCGGCCCCGCGACGGCGGTCGCGTCTGGACGACGTACCGAGCTCGGCCGCCTGGTGGCTCTTCCTGCTCTACCTCGTGCTCGAGTTCGATCGGCCTCCGGGCATCGCGGCGCTCAAGCTGCAGATGGGGATCGCGATCGTCCTGCCGCTGATCTGGCTCGGGGCTCGCGAGCGCCCCTGGTCCTGGGTGCTGACGGCGCAGGTCCTGCTGCTCGCAGCGGCCGCCTCGATGATCCCGTTCGCCCACAACAACTACGCGGCCTACTTCACGACGCGGATGCTCTTCTCGAACATCGGCATCGCCATCACGATGGCGTGGCTCTTCGCGGG
>CAYOIG010000864.1:0-1938 GCA_964403915.1 uncultured Myxococcaceae bacterium | reverse complement strand
ACGAGCTCGCCGTGATAGGCGCCATCGAGCGGCTCGCCGACGAGGGCGTGCGCTATGCGACGTTCGGCCCCTTTGCCGTGCCGCGCGCCGGCGAGTGTTTCGGCCTGTCGCGAACCCGAGAGCGCATCGTACGGCGCGGCTACGAGCTCGCGGCGACGGTCGGTGGCTATGCGGGCTCCGTCGAGTTCTATCGCAAGATCCACGCCGGCCCGTGGCAGCCGCGCTACATGGCCTTCGCACCGGGCAACATCGTTCTGCGGCCCTTCCTCGCCGCCATGCACCTCACCCACGTGTTCGGATTCCTTCGCCGGGAGTAGGCTTCGCGGCGTACGGAGTCAGGCGGACGCGATCGGTCGCCCCGCCCGGCGCGACGCACGCTCCGGTCTCGCGCGACGGGCCCCCTGCCGCGCCCGGCAGAGGGCAGCGAGCGGCTCCGGAGCCAGCGGCGGGCTCACCAGATAGCCCTGCACCACGTCGCAGCCCATCTCCTCGAGCAGTCGCATCCCCTCCATCTCCTCGACGCCCTCGGCCACGATGCGCAACCCGAGACGGTGGCCGAGCTCGACGATCGCGCGCAGCAGGCTCGCGTCTCGGCTCCCGGCGCGCAGGCCCGTCACGAACGAGCGATCGATCTTGAGCTCGTCGACCGGCAGCCGTCGCAGCCGCGAGAGGGAGGAGAGGCCGACACCGAAATCGTCGAGCGCGAGACGGATCCCGAGCCCCCGCAGACGCTCGAGCACGCCGAGCGCCTGGTCTGGATGACGCATCAGCGCGCTCTCGGTGATCTCGAGCGTGAGCGTCTCCGCCCTGACACCATGCAACGCCAGCAGCGCCGACACCTGACCCGGCAGGCCGAGGGCACAGAGATCGAGGGCGGAGAGATTGACGGCAATGCCGAGATCGAGACCCGCGTCGCGCCAGGCCCGCGCCTGGCGCAGCACCTCCCCGAGCACCCAGCGCGTGAGGGGCTGGATCTGCCCCGACTGCTCGGCCAGCGGGATGAACTCGGCCGGCGGCATCGCTCCCACCGCCGGATGCTGCCAGCGCAGCAGCGCCTCGACCTGCGCGATCGAGCGGGTGCGCAGATCGAGCTTCGGCTGGTATTCGAGGCGGAGCTGGCGTCCGGCCACCGCATCGCGCAGCGCGTGGACGATCGTGAGGCGACGGAGCTGCTGCTCGTCCTGCCCGCTCTCGTAGAGTACGAGGGGGCGCTGCTCCTCCTTCGCCTGCTGCAGGGCGAGATCGGCCCGTCGGAGCAGCGTTGCCGCGTCGCTGCCGTGCTCGGGGGCGAGCGCAACGCCAACACGAGCGCGCACCGGAATGCGCAGCCCGTCGACCTCGACCTCTCGCGCGACCAGGGCACGCAGGCCGTCGACATCGCGGAGTGCGGCGATCGCATCGGAGCGCACGAGCAGCACGAAGAACTCGTCGCTCCCGAAACGCGCCGCCGTGTCCTTCGACCCGGCGCAGCGGGCGAGACGCCGCGCAACCTCCTGCAGCACGCGATCTCCGGCCGCATACCCGAGCGCGGCGTTCAGCGCCTGGAAGCGCTCGAGATCGAGCATCACGACCGCCAGCGCGGTGTGGCGCGCGGCAGCCGCTGCGAGGGCGGCCTCGAGCCGCGCGTAGCCGAGACCGCGATGCGCGAGCCCCGTGAGCGCATCGTGCTGTTCGGGGTGGAGCCTCGCCTGCCTCCCGTCGCGCATGCGCCCCCCTTGGCGCATCTAGCGGCAGGATCGGGCCTTCGCTTGAGAAGCGACTGCGCAGGGCCCGTGGTCGGTCGGGCCGGCCGCGTCCGAAACGTCACGCGAGCTCGCTCACTCTGGGCCCCCCGGCGGTCGATAGGGGGATCTGACCCCCACGCGCCTGGAGCCCCCCGGCATGTCGAACCCGATCCGTGCGCTCCGCCGCCCTACCCTCGAGGCGCGCGCACAAGAA
>CAYOIG010000863.1:0-10291 GCA_964403915.1 uncultured Myxococcaceae bacterium | reverse complement strand
CTCGGGAAGCGAGTACTCCGTCTCGCCGACGCGGAGACGGACGCTGTGGTTCGGGCCCTCGACGATCTCGTAGGAGCAGATCGCGCGCGCCTTCTTCACCTCTTCCGAGAAGAAGTAGCGGCCGATGAGACGCGTTGCGGAATAGACGGTCGTGCGGGGCGCGTGGATGACGTTGGCCTTCGCAGCGTTTCCGACGAGGATTCCCCCGTCCTCCTGGAACGCGACCACGCTCGCCGTGATGCCTTCGCCGTAGGCGTTCGGGAGCACCTCGGGGCCGGCGCCCCGAACCACGGCCACGCAGGAGTTGCTCGTCCCGAGGTCGATCCCGATGGCAACTTCGGCCATGCCCGCGTCTCCCTCTCCGCCCGCGCCCGCCGCAGGTCTCCCGCCGTATCGGCGGAAACCCCGCGCTTCCTGAACGGCACCGGGCTCACGTTGGCCCTGCGGGGTGGCCTCTGCTATCTCGGCTCCGGCATGTCCGGACACTCGAAGTGGGCCACGATCAAGCGCAAGAAGGGCGCCGTCGACGCCAAGCGCGGCAAGATCTTCACCAAGCTGATCAAGGAGATCGCCACGGCGGCGCGCCTCGGGGGGGGGGACCCCGACGGCAACCCCCGCCTCCGCCTGGTCATGGACAAGGCGCGCGCCGCCAACATGCCCAAGGACAACATCGAGCGCGCCATCAAGAAGGGCACGGGCGAGGGCGCGGCCGATCAGTACGAAGAGGTGATCTACGAGGGCTACGGCCCCGGGGGCGTAGCGATCCTGATCGAAGCCCTGACCGACAACCGGAACCGGGCGGTCGGCGAGATCCGGCACGCGCTCACCAAACAGGGTGGCAATCTCGGCTCGACCGGCTGCGTGGGATTCCTGTTCGAGAAGAAGGGCTCGCTCCTCTACGAGCGTGCGGGCATCGATGCCGATGCGCTGCTCGAGGCGGCTCTCGAGGCCGGGGCCGATGACGTGGTGGACGGTGCCGACAGCCTCGAGGTCGTGACCGCGCCCGCGGCCTTCGAGGCCGTGCGCGATGCGCTGGCCGCGAAGCGATTCACCGCCGTGAGCGCCAGCGTCGAGATGCGACCGACCACGACGGTCAAGCTCGAGGCGAAGGACGCCGAGGCCATGCTCCGGCTCTCCGACGCGCTGGAGGATCTCGACGACGTGCAGAACGTCTACGCCAACTTCGACATCTCCGACGACGAGATGGCGCGGCTGGCGTAACGCCTTTGCCGGAGGCGGGTGCAGGAGTGCGCCAGCACCCGCGCAGACAGGGCAGCTGAGCGCAGGCATGCAGCCCGCGTAGGGCGTGGCGCCGGGGGTGGGGGCCGCATTCGCATCCTGGGAATCGATCCGGGGTCGAGCGCCACGGGCTTCGGCCTGGTGGAGCGGACCGGCAGTCGTGTCCTCCATCTGGCCCACGGCACGCTCCGGCCGCCCCGGGGCAGCGCGCTGCCGGAGCGTCTCGCCTTCCTCTACGGCGCCCTGGCGGCCCTTCTTGCCGAGCGGGAGCCCGATTGCGTGGCGGTGGAGCGCGTCTTCGTGGCGGCGAGTCCCCGCGCAGCGCTGGTGCTCGGCCATGCCCGGGGTGTGGTGCTCGCAGCAGCGGGCGCAGCCGGCCTGCGCGTGAGCGAGTACGCGCCCGCCGAGGTCAAGCTCGCGGCGACCGGCTCGGGATCGGCTGCCAAGCCCCAGGTGCAGGCCATGGTGCAGCGGCTCCTGGTGCTCGCTACGACGCCGCCCCGCGATGCGGCGGATGCCCTGGCGGTGGCTCTCTGCCACGCACAGGCCGGGCCCCTTGCTGCGCTGCTCGAGGGCCGCGCCACGCAGCGCGGTGCGCGTCGCAGTGGCGTGCGCGTACTGCCGGCCGGGCAGAGCCCGGCGCCGGTCGCTCCGGCGAATCCTCGCGCGCTGCCGCCCGCCGGACGTCTCGTCGTGAGGCGGGTACGGTGATCGCCTGGCTCGAGGGTGCGCTGCGCGAGAAGACGCCCGCGCGCGCCGTCGTGGTGGCGGGCGGTGTCGGATACGAGTTGTGGATTCCCCTCTCCACGTTCACGGAACTCCCCGACGAGGGCAAGATCGTGGCGCTCCACGTCCACACCCACGTGCGCGAGGACGCGCTGCAGCTCTACGGCTTCGGCACCGGCTTCGAGCGAACGCTCTTCGAGCTCCTGCTGCGGACCACCGGCGTCGGTCCGAAGCTCGCCCTCACGATTCTCTCGGGCCTCGAGGCCACGCGACTGCTCGATGCGATCCGGCACGGCGCGGTGGCGACGCTGCGCGCAGTGCCCGGCGTCGGTCCCAAGATGGCGGAGCGCATCGTGGTCGAGCTGCGCGAGCGAGCGGCCGAGCTCGCGGCGGTACAGGCAGCGGAGAGCGGACCGGGCGGCTCCGCGCCGGCGCGGGCACCGGTCGGCCCGGCCGCGCAGGAGGAGGCCATCTCGGCCCTCGTCAACCTCGGCTACCCGCGTGCGCAGGCGCAGCGCCTCGTGGAGGAGACGGCGGCCGATCTCGGTCCGGGTGCGAGCCTCGAGAGCTACCTCAAGACTGCGCTGCGCCGGAGCTCGCGGTGAAGGGAGTGGACGTGCGATCCGAGCCCCTCTCCGCGAGCGCATCGCCCGATGAACGCGGCGTCGAGGAGAGTCTGCGGCCCCGCTTGCTGGCCGAGTTCGTGGGCCAGGCACGCGTGCGCGACAATCTGGCCGTCTTCTTCGAGGCGGCGCGCGGTCGCGGCGAGGCGGTGGATCATCTGCTCTTCTACGGTCCGCCCGGCCTCGGCAAGACGGCGCTCGCCGGCATCGTCGCGCACGAGATGGGGGCCCAGCTCCGCGCCACCAGTGGGCCGGTGATCGAACGCCCGGGCGACCTCGCCGCGCTCCTCTCGAACCTCGAGGCCGGCGACGTGCTCTTCATCGACGAAATTCATCGTCTGAGCCCGGCGGTCGAGGAGATCCTCTACCCGGCCATGGAGGATTTCCAGCTCGATCTCGTAATCGGGCAGGGCCCGAGCGCACGCTCGGTGAGGCTCGATCTGCCGCGCTTCACGCTCGTCGGCGCCACGACGCGCGCGGGGCTGCTCTCCTCGCCGCTGCGCGACCGATTCGGCTACGTGGCGCGCCTCGAGTTCTACCCGCCTGCCGAGCTGGTGCAGATCCTCGAGCGCTCGGCGCGGCTGCTCGGCATCGCGCTGGATGCCCAAGCTGCGCATGAGATCGGCCGCCGCGCGCGCGGCACGCCGCGCATCGCCAACCGCCTTCTGCGTCGGGTGCGCGACTTCGCGGAGGTGCAGGGCGCCGCTCGCGGCATCGAGCTCTCGCACGCGCGCTTCGCGCTCGAGAAGCTCGACGTCGACGAGGCGGGCTTCGACGGCGTGGATCGCATGTTGCTGACCACGCTGCTCCAAAAGTTCGACGGCGGTCCGGTGGGCCTCGACACCCTGGCCGCGGCCCTCGGCGAAGATCGCGGCACGCTCGAGGATCTCGTCGAGCCGTTCCTGATCCAGGGTGGCTATCTCGACCGGACGCCGCGCGGCCGCGTCGCGACGCGCCTCGCCTGGGAGCACTTCGGTCTCTCGAAACGCGAGCCGCGGCTGCTCTAGGGCCCGGCTTGTGGCGTCGCCCGCAGTGCTGGCGCGCTGCCCGGGAGCGCCCCGCGATTGCGCAGCCAGTGAACCGCGCCGGAGACGTCGCGCGGGTCGTGGACCGTGAGATCGTCGAGCCCGTCGCCGTCGAGATCGGCCACGAGCCCAAGCCCCTTCGCCGGCGCCTGTTGTCGGATCGTTCCGCCGAGAAAGGCGGGCCCGGCCTCGCTCGAGCCCCCGAGCAGAATCCCGATCTCGCGGCCCGAGAGACCGAGCAGGAGGTCGCGGCGCCCATCGCCGTTCCAGTCGCCTTCCACCGTCGGGAACAGCCCCTCGAGCCTTCCCTGCTCGAAGTCGAGACCCACGGAGATCGTATCGGACCACGCACGTGCGAGGCCGGAGATGCCAGGGCCCTCCAGGCGATCGACGCTCAGCTCGACCTGCGCGTGCCGTGTCGTCAGCACGCGCAGGAGCTGCACGAGACCGAAGCCGATCCGCGCCTGCACGATCTCCAGCCTGCCATCGCCGTCGAGATCGAGCGTGTCGAGAATGCCGACGCCTTCGCGTGGCGCGATGCGGGCCTCGGGCGGCGCGGAGACGTCGGCGCCGTTGCCCGCGTTGCGGTGGATCTCGGCGCGATCCTCGCTCCGGAGCAGCGTTCCGAAGCTGCGGTGCAACACCAGATCGGTGAGGCCGTCGGCATCGAGGTCGCGGGCGATGATGTGGAGCCGCGCTGCGCGCGGGCGGAGCTCCTCCTCGGGCGTGAACGGCCGGAGCCTCAGGATCCTCGTCGGCTGCGCCGGCAGACCGTCCGCGCTGCGCCGGAACACCGCGACGCGGTAGCGGGAGAGCGCGAAGAGATCGGCCCGCCCGTCGCCGTCGTCGTCTCCGGCGCTGAAGGTCGGCCAGGAGAGCTGTGAGAAGAAAGCCGAGCCGCGGACGGCCGCAGACGGATCGAAGCTCTCGTACTCTGCGTCCGGTGGGTCTGAGAGGGAAGCAACGGCGCCGCTGCGAAGGCCCACCAGTCGCGCGCCCTCCAGGGTGGGCAGCAGGAGCGTGGGCTCGCCCGAGCTGTTCCAATCGGCGACTGCCCGGAGCAGCGAAAGGTCGTGCGCACGCGGCGGCAAGGGAAGCGGCGGCACGAAGGCGAGGCTGCGCGAGGCTCCGTCGCTCGCCGTGGAGACGATCCTCAGGCGGCCGGCCGAGATCAGCACCAGCTCGTCGCCCGGCGCGGGGTCGATATCGGCGATGTCCAGGGCGACCTCGTCCGGAGCCACGAGGATCGTGCGCAGAACGCCAACCTCGGAGCCCCGGCCGGTCGGCAGGAGAGCGATCTCCCGCGTCTCGTCCGGAGGGCCGCCGCGCACGGCGAGTACCCCGAGCCCGATTCCGGGATCGCCTTCTCCGATCTGCAGCGGGAACGCCAGCAGGGGCCGTCCCTCGACACGCAGCTCACGGGTTTCGAAGACGTCCTCCGCCCCGGCCGCCTTGCCCGCCAGCGACAGGCAGACGAGGGCGGCGCACAGGCCCATCCGGATGCGGCGGCGGCACGTCGCAGACATGCCGGGAGGGTAGGGCGCACGCCGCCGCCGGCCGCGGCCTCAACGGCGTCGGGAGTTCGACCGATGAATCAGGCGGAGCGGCGGACCGTGCCGGCGGGGAGCCCCGCCGGGCGCCGAGCGCTCTGCCTCAACCCAGGCCACGGGGGAGAAGTGCCGGCGCTCCGAGCTCTGCTGCGCACGATGGGAACGCTGGCGGGCTCTCTGCTGGTGCTCCTGGGCCTCCTGGGGGGCGCCCTCACGCTGGCGCCGCCAGCCACTTCGCTTCTGCTGCAACGGGGCCTCGAAGCGGCGACGGGGCTCGTCTACCGGCTCACGGGGGCGGTGCTGGCGACGACCCAGGTCGTCGAGCTCATCGGCAATGGGATGGCTGCGCTGCTGCTGCTCGGAGGCGGTATCGCGCTGCTCCTTCTCGTCTCTCGCTTTCTCGGCCAGGATGCCGCAGCGGCGGGCTCCAGCTCCGGGGGCGGGGTCCTGCCGGCCGAGCCGGCGGTCGACCGCAGGACGCGGCGGCGTGCGGAGAAGGACGCCGACGTTCTCGTGAAGTCAGGCCGCCTGCGCGAGGCCGCCGAGGTATTGATCGAATGCGGGCGCTTCGACCGCGCGGCGGAGACCCTCGTCAAGGCCGAGGAGTTCGTCCGTGCGGCGGAGGTGCGCCACGACCAGAACCGCTTCGCCGAGGCAGCGGAGCTCTACGAACGGGCGGGGCGCTTCGAGTCCGCTGGCACGATCTACGCGCAGCAGAGCGACTTCGTGCGCGCGGCCGCAGCCTTCGTCGAGGCAGGGCGCTTCTCCGTGGCGGCCGAGATGTTCGAGAAGCTCGGCGATCACCCGAAGGCCGCGGATGCCTGGGCGAGGGTCGGCTTCCATCGTCACGCGGCGCAGGCCTATGTCCGTTGCCAGGACTGGGAGAAGGCCGCCGTCTGCCTGGAGGAGGTGATCGCGGAAGAGGGACAGCGGCTCGGCACCGGGCAGGACACTCGCAAGCAGAGGGAGCTGCGCACGCTCATCCTCCAGGCGGGAAAGCTCTTCGAGCAGGCCGGCAAGCTCGAACGCGCGGAAGCGGTGCTCGAGCGCGGCGGCTGCATCCTGGCGGCCGCTGAAATGGCGCTGCGCCTCGATCACTTCGCGAAGGCCGCCACCCTCTTCCAGAGCGCCGGCCAGCCGCTGCGCGCCGCCGAGGCTCTCGAGCGCATGGGAGAGCGCCGGGAGGCGGCGCGTCTGCGCGGCGAATACCACCGCGATCGCGGCGAGGACGAGGAAGCCGCGCGCTGGCTCGAGCAATCCGGCGACGAGGTCGCGGCGGGCGATCTGCTGCGCAAGCTCGAACGCTATGCAGACGCCGGCGCGTGCTACGAGCGCCAGGGCGATACCGCCGCTGCGGCGGAGATGTTCCGCCCTTCCGGAGAGCCGCTGCGCGCCGCCCGGGTCTACGAGCAGGGCGAGCACTTACGCGATGCAGCCGCCTGCTACGGAGAAGCGGGGGAGTTTCGCCGTCAGGCCGATCTGCTCGCACGCGCGGGCGAACACCTCTGCGCCGGCGAGATCTACCACGGCGAGGGGCTCGACGACGAGGCGATCAAGGTGCTCCAGCGCGTCGAGCCGGGCGCGCCCGGCTTCGGACAGGCATCGGCGCTTCTCGGCTCGATCTTCCGCTCCAAGGGGATGCACTCGCTCTCGATCAAGAAGCTGCGCCAGGCGATCGGTGAAGCCGTGCTCTCGCGCGACAACGTCGAGGCGTACTACGCCCTCGCCGGTGCCCACGAGCAAGCGGAGGCCTGGGACGAGGCCATCGACATCTACGAGAAGATCCTGGCCTTCGACTACCACTACGGCGACGTGGAGACTCGGCTCGCAGCAGCGCGCGCGCGGGCCGTGGCCTCGGGGACCTCGGAGCTGTCCCGCTCGGGGGCCCACCCCCTGCAGCGACCGGGGCAGCCGGGCCGGTATCAGATCCTCGGGGAGCTCGGGCGCGGCGGGATGGGCATCGTCTACCAGGCGCGCGATACCGTTCTCGACCGCATCGTCGCCTACAAGGTGCTCCCGGATGCGTTGAAGGAGAATCCGCAGGCTCTCCGGAACTTCCTGCGCGAGGCCAAGAGCGCAGCGCAGCTCAACCATCCGAACATCGTGACGGTCTACGACGCCGGCGAGCAGGACGGCCGCTACTACATCGCGATGGAGCACGTGGACGGCACGACGCTGAAGGAGATCCTGCGCCGCAAGAAGCAGATCTCGCCCAACGGCACACTCCACGTTCTGGTGCAGATGTGCGAGGCCCTGGCCTACGCGCACGAGAAGAAGATCGTCCACCGTGACGTGAAGACGGCGAACACCATGTGGACGCGAGACCGGAAGGCCAAGATCATGGACTTCGGCCTCGCCAAGGTGGTGGAAGAGGTGCGCAACCACACCACGCTCGTTTCGGGGACGCCCTATTACATGAGTCCCGAGCAGACGCTGGGGCGGAACGTGGATCACAGGACCGACCTCTACTCCCTGGGCGTCACGCTCTTCGAGCTGGTGACGGGCCAGCTCCCCTTCCGCGAGGGGAACGTCCCCTATCACCACGTCCACACGCCGCCGCCGGATCCGCGCACGCTCGTCCCGGACCTTCCCGAGCTGCTGCCGCGGATCATCCTGCGCTGTCTCCAGAAGGATCCGGACTCTCGCTACCAGAGCGCGCGAGAGATCCTGGCGGAGATGCGGGCAGCCAGCGCGCAGCGCGTCGTAACGGCCCCGTGATCCGTCCGCCGAGCCCGGAGGCGTGACGAAATCGTCACATGTGTAACGGTAGCGTCACGCATTCCGGCGCCACAGAGGCGGGGCCTGGCTGCCCACTGGGCGTTTCTGTGATCTACATCACGCTAACGGCCTGATCCAGCATTGGAAACCATGCGAGGTGAAAAACCATCGCTAAACCGGCCCTCTCCGGCACGGGCCTTGCTAGGTGATCCACCAAGTCACGGGGGTGACGAGGCGCCGGAGTGCATTCGGCTCGCCGGACCGAGGGGGGTGCGGTGCGGCAACGCACGATCGCAGAGAAGATTTCCTGTACGGGTATCGGGCTCCACAGCGGGGCGCCGGTGCAGCTCACGCTGCATCCTGCGCGGCTGGATACGGGCATCGTCTTCGTGCGCAGCGAGGGCGCGCGAACGACCGAAATTCCGGCGCGGGCAGACCAGGTGGGCTCGACGCAGCTCGCCACGACGCTCGGCGCGAACGGCGTGTCCGTCGGGACCGTCGAGCATCTGCTGGCGGCGCTCTACGGCCTCGGCATCGACAACATCCGCATCGAGATCGATGGGCCCGAGGTTCCCGTGATGGACGGGAGTTCGGCGTCCTTCGTCTTCCTGATCCGCGCTGCGGGCATCTTCGAGCAGCGCGGCGCTCGCCGCGTCTTACGTGTGAAGCGCCCCGTCGAGGTTCGGGACGGTGAGCGTTTTGCGCGCGTCGAGCCGGCCCGCGGCTTCCGGATCACGTACTGCATCGACTTCCAGCATCCCGCCATCGGGCGTCAAACGCTCAGCGGCTTCGAGCTTCGCGAGGGGAGCTTCGAGCGCGAGCTGTGCCGCGCGCGCACCTTCGGCTTCCTCCACGAGGTGCAGGCGCTCTGGGACGCAGGGCTGGCCCGCGGCGGATCGCTGGACAACACGATCGTCCTCGACGAGCACCGCGTGCTCAACTCAGAGGGCCTGCGGATGCCGGACGAGTTCGTCCGGCATAAGGCCCTCGATCTGCTCGGCGACTTCGCGCTGCTGGGCATGCCGCTCGAAGGCCACATTCGCGTCGTGCGCGGTGGCCATGCGCTGCATCAGAAGCTGATGCAGGCGCTGCTTCACACGCCCGGTGCTTGCGAGGTGGTGACCTCCGCGCGCGCTCTCGCGGCGCCGGCCGACCGGGTGGGGGAGGCGCGGGCCCCGCTCTGAGCCCGCGGCGCGGGGTGTCGCCTACGGAAGCCCCTCGAGCTCCCGCGCGACGCGCGCGGCTGCCGCAGGATCGGTGAACTCGATGCCCATCCCGGTCGTGCGGCCGATGCCGCCGCTCGATGCGGGCAGGTGGCGAAATACGACGCGCCCGGGGATCCGGTGCGGAGCGGCCCCGGCGGCGAGGCGAAAGCAGACCTCGATCGAGCTGTTGCACGGAAGCGGGGCCACCGTTTCGATGAAGAGGCCGCCGCCGCCGAGCGTCGTCGCGAGCTCGGCTCGGCGTGCGCCGGCGCTCTCGTACTCCGTCACGATGCGCACGGTGCGCCGCCGGTGACGGCGCTCGGGATGAGGCTCGCTCTCACTCATGTCCCGTCTCCCCGCCTTCATCAGCGACCGCACGGCCGAAGACTCCCACCACCCGTCGTAGCAATGCATGCGCCGCGGCCGAGCCCTCGGGGTTCTCATCGTCGGCGAGCGCCCGGAGAGCGGCCGGAAGGTCGCCGCCCGTAGCGTCCAGCGCGACCGCATGAGACAGACCGCGCAAGGCGGCACGCCAGGCGCGGAAGTCGATGCCGGCGATCTCCTCGGGGGCCATGTCGCCGAGAATCCCCCGGATGCGGCGCCGGGCACGGCGGTCGAAGTGGTGCGCGAGCGCGTTGACGAGGTGCCCGTCTCCGGAAACGGTGTCGCGCCACGCGGCGAGGGCCGCCACCGTCGCGATGACAGCGCCCGCCTCCTCGTCGCGCAGGGGAACGAGCGCAGGGCCGACGAGCTGGGCCTCGGCCACCACCGCTGCGAGACGGAAGGTCTCGACGCTGCCGACCGGTGTGGGAAGCGCGAGCGCGAGAGACGCGCCGAGGGCCCGTGAGATCTCGGGCGCTGCGCCGCGGGCCAGCTCTCGCGCACGTTCCCAGACGGGGTTCTCGAGTGCGGGTGCCGGTGCGACGCGCAGCCGCAGGCGGCAGGGCGTTCCAGCGCCAGCGAGGGTCTCGATCAGTGCGTGGCCATCCTGCGCCACGGCGTCCTGGCCGGCTTCGGCTGCCAGGGCGGTGAGGGCCTGTAGCGAAGCGACACGATCCGGTGTCTTTTCGAGCAGTGCGCGATGCTGCGCCACCGCCTCGCTGCGGCGAGCGGGGTTCCGAGTCAGCAGGTCCGCGAGCGCCTCCCGCGCTGCGTGCAACCCCGGTGCGAGCCGTAGCGCCTCGGTGTAGGCCTGCCGTGCTCCC
>CAYOIG010000862.1:0-11837 GCA_964403915.1 uncultured Myxococcaceae bacterium | reverse complement strand
GCCGAGCCGCGCACGGGCGACGCTGCGCAGGCGCAGCCGGCCCCCCGCGGCGTCGTGTCGGGGCTCGGTGAGCACGAGATGCGCGCAGTCTCGACCATCGTCGAGCAGTCGCGCGCTCGAGCCGTCTCCGGTGTAGATCTGACGCATGAGAGTGTTACGCAGGAAGGCGAGGTCGAGCTGGACGGGGAGCAAGACCCGCTCCGCGCCGGCGGCGGAGGCGACGAGGAGCACGAAGGCCGCGAGCAGCAGGGGGGCGTGGCGACGCAGGCGCCACGTCTCCCGTGCGTTCACGTCGCGCTGCCGGGATGGTCGCTGCCGCCCGGCGCGCCCGATCCGTCGGGGCTCGCAGGACCACGACCGCGGCGCCCGCGACCGCGCCGCCGCCGCCGCCGCCGCTGGAGGCCGTCCGCTGCCCCTTCGGCAGCCGGCGGTCCTCCGCCGTGCGGGCCTGCGTCGAAGCCTCGTCCGGGCGGGTGAGCTCCCCCGTCGAACGGCTGGGAGCTCCGCTCGAACGAAGGGCGCACGGCTCCCGGCTCGGCCGGTCCATTTACGCCCCCCCGGCCCCGTCCTCGCCGGCGTCCGCGTCGCCCTCGCCGGCGTTGCGCGTCGCCCTCGGCCGGCGCGGCGCCTTGCATCGGCCGGCGCTCGAACGGCGCCGCCCCGGGACGCGGGCCGGCGCCCGGGCCGGGACTGCGTCCACCGCCCCGGCGCTGCCTGCGCCCACCGCGGTCTGCCCCGTCCCGGCGCTCCGGGCGGCGAGGCCCTCCCGCGCGGCGTTGCGGCCGGCGCGGGGCGTTGCGCGGCGCCTCGAGCGGTTCGTAGAACATCGAGGGCCGCTCGCTCGAGCCGCGGCAGGTGTCGCACATACCGCAGGGCTCGGAGCCCTCTTCGCCGAAGTACTCGCGCAGGAATACGGCGCGGCAGCCCTGGGCCTCGGCGTAGGCCGACATCGAATCGAGCCGGCGCCCGTCCTGGGTGCGCAGCGTCGCGAACTGGCCGGCGAGCTTGCGCGCCTCGGCCTCGATCTCGCTGGCCGGCACCGTGACGTAGACGGCCGTCGCGTCCCACTTGACGAGCGTCGCCTCCTCGAGAACGGCGAGCAGCGCGCCGGCGATCTTCGGGCCGAGGTCTGCGGAGAGCGCGAGCGCCTCGAGAGACGGCACTTTCTCCTCGCCCGCCCAGCCTGCCAGTGCCCGCGCGAGCTTGTAGAGCTGCTCGGGGCGAACGCGGCTGCGCGAGAGCAGCGCTTCGTGGATGAGGCGGTCTTCGGGGGAGAAGAGCAGGATGCAGTTGGCGCGCCGGCCGTCACGACCCGCACGCCCGGCCTCCTGTACGTACTGCTCGAGCGAGGCCGGCGACTGGTAGTGCAGCACGTAGCGGATGTCCTGCTTGTCGATGCCGAGGCCAAAGGCATTGGTCGCCACCATCACGGTGCGTCGCCCGCGCCGCATGAAGGCGTCCTGCTGCTTTGAGCGATCGCCCGCATTCATCTTGCCGTGATAGCGGTGGGCCGGAGCGCCGAAGCGATGGAGCAGGGCGTAGATTTCATCCACCTCGCGCGTCGTCGAGCAGTAGATGATCCCCGGCCGCCGCAGCCGCAGCACGAGACGCATGAGTGCGCGCAGGCGCTGATCGCCGCTGCAGCGCAGCACGTCGAAGGCGAGGTTCGAACGGTGCGGCGAGCTCGCGACGATCTCGGGGTCGCGCATGCCCACGAAGCGCTGGATCGCCGTCCGCACCTTCTCCGTAGCGGTCGCGGTGAGCGCCAGCACCGGGGGCGCGCCGAGACGCCGCAGGCGCTCGCCGAGCTGCAGGTAGGTCGGACGGAAGTCGTAGCCCCACTCGGAGATGCAGTGCGCCTCGTCGATGGCGGCGAGAGAGACGCCCGACTTCCCGAGGGCGCCGAGCGCGTCCTCGGTGGCGAGGGTCTCGGGCGTCGTCATGACGAGCAGGGATCCGCCGGCCGCGATGCGCTCGAGGGCGGCCTTGCGGTTGCGGCCGCGCACCGTGCCGTCGAGGCGCGCCACGGGCACCCCGCGCTTCAGCAGCTTCTCGTACTGGTCGCGCATCAGTGCGAGCAGGGGCGAGATCACGAGCACGGGCTTCGGCATCACCATGGACGGGATCTGGTAACAGGCCGACTTGCCGAAGCCGGTGGGAAGCACCATCAGCACGTCGCGGCCCGCAAGAACGGCGTCGATCACGCGCCGCTGCTCGCGGTGGAGGCGCTCGATGCCCAGGCGTGCCGCCGCAACCTGGATCGGGTCGGTGGGATCGATGGGCTCGGCGTCGAGGACGAAGTCGAGGGGATCGTCCGCCTCGCCGTCGTCGTCGTCCCACAACCCCGCGCCGGCTGCAGCGGCCTCGAGCTCCGCGGCCACGCCGGCGAGGGCGCCGGGGTCGAGCCCGGCCTCCGGCGTCGCGTCGTCCTCGGGCGCCTCCGGCTCCTGCGGCGACGTATCGGGCGCCGCCGCCTCCTGCTCCTGCGAGGCCTTGCGCCGCGAGGCGGCTGTGGACGCCGGGCGCTTGGACCTGCTCCGCGTGGGCGTTTTCTTCTCAGTCACTCGACCTGCTTCTCGACCGGGCTGGCGGCGCTCCTTTGGGCGCGACACGGACAGGACTCGTGGCGTTACGCCAAGAACCATCCGCGCAGCCGGTCGGCCGGGCCCGGTCGCAGCGGGCCGCCGGCTGCCTCTCCCGGACCGGGCATCTGCCGCCGGCACCGGGGTGCGCCCCTCAGGCGAGGCGCGCCGAGATCCTAACGGGGCCCTTCCGGTAAAGCCAGCACCTCCGGATCGAAGCCCTGGGCCCGCGCGGCGAGGCTCGTCTGCATGGCGTCGGCGTAGCGGTCGAAGCCGAGCACGTAGACGTCGTAGCGGCGCGGCTCCCCGGGCTTCCAGGCCACGACCTCCGCGCGCCGGGCGCCGAGATCGAGGTCGGCGGCGACGGCCTCCGCGGCCTCGAGGTCATTGGTCGTGGTCACCCAGACCGCGAAGGGGGCCTCCTCGGGCGATACGGGCAGCCGCTCGAGCCCCGCGACGCTTCGCTCGAGGGCCACACGCCGGCGGATCGATTCGAGCTCGAGGTCCTCGCGGGAGAGGATCACCTGGATCTGGACCGCGAGCACGAGGTCCTTGCGAACGGTCTGCGTCGCGGTCGAGCTGAACAGCCAGCCGAGGGCCGGCACGTCCATCAACCACGGGGTTCCGGTGCGCTGCACTTCCTGGGAGGGCTGGCCGCGCACGCCGATCACGGCTCCCGCCCCGTCGTCGAGATAGATCGTGGACTCCACGCTCTGCTCGATGAGGGTAGGCCCGACCTCGTTGACGTCACCGGCGAAGGGAGCGGTGAGGGCCGAGAACTCGAGAAGGAGCTCGAGCCGCACGGGGCCCTCCTCGGGGACCGTCGGCTCCACACGCAGGAGCACGCCGACGTCCTGGCGCTCGACGTTCTGGGAGATCGTGAGCGGATCGGCGCTCGAGACGCTGGGGGTCGTTCCTGCAGCCGAAGTCTGCGTGGCGGAGACGATGGGGATGTTGTTGCCGATGAAGAGCTCCTGCTCCTCGCCACTGCGCGCGAGGATCTGGGGCTCGGAGAGCAGACGCGTCTTGCCGTCGGTGGCCTGCGCCTTCACGTCGACGCCGTAGCTCGGAACCGTCACCGTCACGGGCTCGCCACTGGCATCGGTGCGGGTGAAGGTGACCGGATCCTTGATGAAGCGCAGCAGGAAGGCCTCGCTGCCATCTCTGGGCTGCGTGCCGAGCAGCGCGGGGTCGCCGCTGTTCAGCAGCCGAACGAAGCCCGTTCCTTCGCTCGGCGTTGCGGGCCGGGTGAAGGGGAAGACCGTGTCGACCGCGACGTCGAGGGAGTCGCTGTCCTCGACCTCCATCAGCGTGGTCTTCACGCTCACGCTCGGCACGTCCCGGTCGAGGCTCGCGATCAGCTGCCCGAGGATGCGGAACGTCTCGGCGTCGCACCGGATCACGAGCGAGTTCGTCGCATTGTCCGCCGTGAGCGCGAAGTCGTGGCCCGTGAGCGCCTCGGCGGCCGCCTCGGTGCCGGGTGGCGCGCTACCGCCCGCGCCCTGACCGGCAGGAGCCTGGGCCGCCTGCTGCACGACCTCGGCGAGCTCCTCGGCATCGGCGTGACGGATGCGCACCACGTGGATCCGGCCCTTGCCCGCGGCAGGCAGATCGATGCTGCGCACGAAATCCCGCACCTCGCTGACCAGCGCGTCCGGCCCTTCGATCAGCAGAGCGTTGCTGCGCGCGTCGATGAAGATGCGCAGGCTCTCCGATGCGCGGCGGCTCTCGGGAAAGGTCGCCTCGACGAGCGGGAGCAGCTCCGAGGCATCGCGGTAACGCGGCCGCAGAACCAGCAGACGCCGCGCTTCGGCCTGGTCGAGGGCCCGCGCGAGGACGATCACGCGCTGGAGCTGGGCCTCGGTGGCCGAGAGGATGAGCACGTTGGTGGGAGCGAATGCCTGCGCCACCGCGCTGTTGCCGAGCAGCGGCTGCAGCACCGCCAGCAGGGTCTCCGCCTGCGCGGCGTGCAGCGGAACCAGCGTCGTAACCGGCAGATCGACGAAGGCGCGGGGCGTCGAGAGCGAGACCTCGACGCGGCCGGCCGCGTCGGAGACGGGCACGATCTCCTGGACCCCACTGGCGCTGCGAACGAGCGCGAAGCCGGCCATGCGCAGTGCGGCGCTCAGCAGCGCGACCGCCTCTTCGCGCCCCACGGGCCGCGGCGCGGTGATCGTGACGCGCCCGCGCAGGCGGTCGTCGAAGACGAAGGGGATGCCCGTCTGCTGCGAAACCGCGCGCACGATCTCCGCGAGCTCGGTATCGGCATACTGCAGCGGGAACGCGGCGGCCTCCGGCGCGGCGGCGCCCGGGGGCGCTGCTCCGGTCGGGCTGGCCTGCGCCTGCGCGAGCAGGGGCACGGTGCACGAGAGCAGCAGCGCGAGCACGGCGAGCCGGCGGCACGGCACGCCGCCAGCGTAGGCGAGCCGCGTCAGAACGAAAGCTCGATGCCCGCGATCAGGTGATCCGCGTCGCCGTCGAACCACGGTGCCACCTGGTCCGGAAGGTTGCCGCGGAGATGGAGGGCCGAGAGCAGCGCCTGGCCGGCCAGCAGGCCGTAGAGGGGTGCCCCGCCAAGCCGCTCGCCCGGCGGCGGGGCCAGCTCTCCCGGGCGCTTCGGCCAGGGGCTCGGCCGCAGGGCGCGGGGCGACTGCGCCGCGAGCGGGAGCGTCGCCGAAAGGCCGCCGTCCGGGCCGAAGGCTCCACCGCGTGCAGGGAGCCCGATCGCGAGGGTGGGATGGAGCGGGATGAGGCGCTCACCCGGCAGCCCGCTCGCGGTCGCCCCGCCGCCTGCCGCTGCCTCCGATGCGGCGAGACCGAGCGCGATCAGCACGCTCCCCGTTCGCCGTGCGAGCCTCGTGACGCCCCCCAGCGCCATGTCCGTCCCCCGCGCGTCCCGCAGCCGCGGTGTAGCGGCCATCGTCGCGACGCTCCCTCAGCGATCGGTGATGCGGCACGCTCACTTGAGAAAGGGGGCGATCAGCCGCCGGAGCCCTCGGGCGGCGCCGTGCGGCGGCGGCGCCAGCGGTCGAGGCGGTCGGCGAGCGCGCCCTCGCTCCCTTCCCGAGTGGGCTCGTAGAATTGCGCGCCCGCTAGGCGCTCGGGCAGATTCGGATCGCCGACGAAACGCCCGGGAGCGTCGTGCGGGTAGTGGTAGCCGCGGCCGTAGCCGAGCTCGCGCAGCAGCGGCGTCGGTGCGTTGCGCAGGTGGAGCGGGACGGGGAGCGCGCCATGCTCCTCCACGGCTGCCGCCGCGCGCTCGATGCCGAGATACGAGGCATTGCTCTTGGGTGCGCAGGCGAGAAAGGTCACGGCCTGCGCCAGCGGGATCCTTCCCTCCGGCAAGCCGATGCGTTCGAGGGCCAGGAAGGCTGCGGTCGCGAGGCCGAGCGCTGCGGGCTCGGCGTTGCCGACGTCCTCGGCCGCGAAGATCACGAGCCGGCGCGCGACGAAGAGAGGATCGTCCCCCGCTTCGAGAAGGCGCGCCAGGTAGTAGAGCGCTGCATCCGGATCGCTCGCGCGCAGGCTCTTGATCAGGGCGGAGACGACGTTGTAATGCTCCTCCCGGTCGCGGTCGTGGAGCAGCACGCGCCGGCCTGCCGCCTGCTGCACGGCTTCCGCCGTGATCGTCCCGCCGGCAGCGCCGCCTTGCAGCGCCGCCGCGGCCTCGAGCAGGCCGAGGGCGCGTCGCGCGTCGCCATCGGCTACGGCGACCAGTGCGTCGAGCGCCTCGGGTGCCAGCGCCGTGCCGCTGCCTCCGAGACCGTGCGCCGCGTCGCCGAGTGCGCGCAGCACCAGCACGCGCAGGTCGTCCTCGGCCAGCGGTCGCAGCGTGAAGACGCGGCAGCGCGAGAGCAGGGCGCCGTTCACCTCGAAAGAGGGGTTCTCCGTGGTGGCACCGATCAGTGTCAGCGTGCCCGACTCGACGTGGGGCAACAGGGCGTCTTGTTGTGCGCGATTGAAGCGATGGATCTCGTCCAGGAAGAGGACGGTGCGCCGGCCCGCCGCGGCTTCCCGCCGGGCGCGCTCGGCGACTTCGCGGATCTCCTTCACGCCCACCGCCACCGCCGAGAAGGCGAGAAAACGCGGCGCGGGCGGCGGGCCGGAGGCCGCAAGAAGGCTGGCGATGGTGGTCTTGCCGCATCCGGGCGGGCCCCAGAGGACCAGCGACGGCAGGCTTCCGCGCTCGGCCAGCGCGCGCAACGGCCCGCCGGGCCCGAGCAGGTGGGCCTGCCCCACGACGTCGCCTAGGCCGCGCGGCCGCATGCGCGCTGCGAGGGGGGCCCCCGCCCCGGCCCGGGATGCCGGCGCTTCGGCGAAGAGATCGAGGGACTCGCCGCCGGGCATGGGGACAGCGTAGCGCCACGCTACAGTCGTCGGCGCCCCACCCCGCAGAGGCGACCGTGACGAAGCCGTCCGACGCACCGCTGCGACCGCCGCGCTCCATCGGCGTGTGTCTGAAGCGCGCCCAGCCGCAGGCGGCTGGAATCGTGCGCGGACTCGAGAAGTGGCTCCTCGAGCGCGGGCTGGTGGTTCGCCTCGACGAGGAGGCGGCCGAATGGGTGGGACGCCCGGGCGAGGTGCGGGCCGAGCTGGCGGCCGCCGTCGATCTGGTCGTCGTGCTGGGCGGAGACGGCACGCTGCTCTCCGTGGCGCGCTCGGCCGGTAGCCGGCCCGTTCCGGTGCTCGGCGTCAACCTCGGGACGCTCGGATTCCTCACCGAGATCGCCCTCGACGATCTCTTCGCGACCCTCGAGCAGGTGCTCGCGGGGGCGCTGCGGACCGAGGCGCGCATGCGCCTCGACGTCGTGGCGCATCGAGGCAGCAGCGTGCTCGGCCGCTTCCTGGCGCTGAATGACGCCGTCATCTCGGGCGCTGCTCTCGCACGCATGATCGACCTCGAGACGCGCGCCGACGGCCTCGACGTCACGACCTATCACGCCGATGGCCTCATCGTCGCGACGCCCACCGGCTCCACGGCCTACTCGCTCTCGGCAGGCGGGCCGATCCTGATGCCCGAAGTCGAGGCCCTGGTGCTGACGCCGATCTGCCCGCACACGCTCACGCAGCGCCCGCTGGTGCTGCCGCAGACGTCGCAGGTCGAGATCATCGTGCGCTCTCGCGGCGACGGCGTGCAGGTGACGGCCGACGGGCAGGAAGGCCTCGGCCTGCGGGAGGGAGACCGGGTCGTCGTGCGCCGCTCGGAGCATCCGCTGCTGCTCGTCTCCTCCCCGGTTCGCAACCGCTTCGAGATCCTGCGCGAGAAGCTGCGCTGGGGAGCACGGTGATCGAGCTGCTCCGCATCGAGAATCTCGCGGTGGTCGAGCGGACGGAGCTCGCCTTCGGGCCGGGTCTGAACGTGGTCACCGGCGAGACCGGCGCCGGCAAGTCGATCGTGCTCGGTGCGCTGGCCCTGCTGGCTGGTGCGCGCGCCTCGGCGTCGGTCGTGCGGGAGGGCGCGGAAGAAGCGGTGGTGGAGGCGATCTTCCGCACGCAGACGCTGCCGGCGCTCGAGGCCGAGCTGGAGCGACGCGGGCTCGCCGCAACGGACCACGAGCTCGTGGTTCGGCGCACGCTCGCGCGCGGCGGCCGCAGCCGTGCCCAGATCGCCGGTCAGCTCGTGCCCGTGGCCCTGCTCGCCGAGCTGTTCACGGGGCTGCTCGAGATCTCGAGCCAACACGAGTCGCAGGGGCTGCTGCGGCCCGAGACGCACGGCCTGCTGCTCGATGCCTTCGGCGACGGCCTCCCGCAGCGCGATGCGGTGCGGCAGGGCGCCGCTGCCGTCCGCGCTCTCGACGAGGAGCTGGCCGGGCTGCGGAAGGCGGCCGCGGAGCGCGCACGGCGGCAGGATTTCCTGGCCTTCCAGACGCGGGAGATCGACGAGGCGAAGCTCCGCCCCGGTGAGCGCGCGCAGCTGGCTGCCGAGCGCACACGACTCGCCCACGCGGAGCGCCTGCAGGGAGAGTCTGCTGCGGCGCTGACGCTGCTCACGGGAGAGGGCGCGCGCGACGAGAGCCCCGGCGCCTCGTCGCTGCTGGCCGAGGCGACGCGCCGGATCGAGGGTGCAGCCCGTCTCGACCCCGGGCTCGAGGAGATCGCCACGCGCCTGCGCGCGGCGCGCGCGGAGCTCGACGATCTCGCGCACGACGTAGAACGCTACGGCCAGGGGCTCGCGGCCGATCCGGCGCGGCTCGGCGCGCTCGAGGAGAGGCTCGCGCTGCTCGAGAGGCTCTGTCGCAAGTACGGACCCGGCGAGGAGGATGTCCTCGCCTTTCGCGAGCAGGCGGCGCATGAGCTGGAGGCGCTCGCCGGCGCGGAGAGCCGCGAGGGTGCTCTCGCAGACGAACGCGTGCGTGCGGTGGCGGAGCTCGCGGCGCGAATGGCGGCCCTCTCGAAGCTGCGGAAGAAGGCGGCCCGAACTCTCGCTGCGGCGCTCGAGGCGGCGCTCCAGCCGCTGATGGAAGGAGCGCGGATCGAGGTCGCGCTCGAGCCCGTGTCGCCGCCGGACGGCCTGCCCTGTGGCCCGGGAGGGGCCGAGGCGGCCGAGCTGCGCTTTGCCGCGAGCGCCGGTGAGCTCGCGCGACCGCTGCGTCGCGTGGCCTCCGGCGGGGAGCTCTCGCGCGTCTTTCTCGCGCTCAAGAACGTGCTGCGCCGCGGCGCGCCGGGCATGGTGCTGGTCTTCGACGAGGTCGACGCTGGCATCGGCGGGCGCGTGGCCGATCGCGTCGGCCGTGCGCTGGCCGAGCTCGCCGGCACGCATCAGGTGCTGTGCATCACGCATCTGCCGCAGATCGCCGCGCGCGGAGCGACACAGTTTCGCGTCGAAAAGGAAGACCAGGGTGGGCGCGCCGTGACCCGCGTCCGGCGCCTCGACGCCGCGGCGCGGGTGGAGGAGATCGCCCGCATGGCGGGCGGCGAGACGGTGAGCGAGGCCACCCGGCGCCATGCGCGGGAGCTCCTGAAGGCGGGGGGGCCGGACTGAGCTTTCTCCCGCTGCGGGGTTCAAGCCCGGCCCGCGGCGTTCCGATGCAGGGTCGCGGGCGCGCGCGGCAGAGCTGCGTCCGCGTGGAGGGTCGATGCAGGCGCAGCCTTCGATGGCGTCCGGGCCCCGGTCGCGCATCCCGGCCGGTGCGCGGGCGGTGGTGCGGGAGGGCTTCTACGAGGGGCTCGAGCTTCCGATCGACGCCGAGTGGCTCGTGATCGGTCGCGGGAGCAGCGCCGACTGGTGGCTCTCGGAGCTCACCCTCTCGCGCTCCCACGCGGCTTTCGGCTGGGACGGCGAAGCGTTCTTCGTCCAGGACCTCGGCAGCACGAATGGCACCTTCGTCAATGGTGCGCGCCAGACGCGCACGCGCATTGTCGATGGCGACGAAGTTCAGGTCGGACGCCTCCGTCTGCGCGTCGTGCTCCCGCCCGATCACGCGATGGCGACCCCCGGAAGCGTTCCGTAGACTCGCAACGATGGCGTCCCTGCTGCGGAAAATCTTCGGGAGCGCGAACGACCGCATGCTCAAGCGGATCGTGCCCCTCGTCGAGCGCATCAATCGGCTGGAGCGCGACCTGGTGGGGCTGTCGGACGAGGCGCTGCGTTCGCGAACGCCCGCCTTCCGGGAGCGCCTCGCGAACGGCGAGCCCCTCGACGACCTGCTGCCCGAGGCCTTTGCAACGGTGCGCGAGGCGAGCAAGCGCACGCTCGGTCAGCGGCACTTCGACGTCCAGCTCGTGGGCGGCATGGTGCTGCATGCGGGCAACATCGCCGAGATGAAGACCGGCGAGGGCAAGACCCTCGTCGCAACGCTGCCCGCGTACCTGAACGCCCTCACCGGCCGCGGCGTGCACGTCGTCACCGTGAACGACTACCTCGCCCGGCGCGACTCTCAGTGGATGGGCGAGATCCACCGCTTCCTCGGCCTCGATGTCGGGGTCATCGTTCACGATCTCTCGGACGTGCAGCGCCGGCAGGCCTACGCCGCCGACATCACCTACGGCACCAACAACGAGCTCGGCTTCGACTACCTGCGCGACAACATGAAGGGCTCCCTCGCCCAGTGCGTCCAGCGCGACCTCTTCTTCGCCGTCGTCGATGAAGTGGACTCGATCCTGATCGACGAGGCGCGCACGCCGCTCATCATTTCGGGGCCTTCCGAGGAGAGCACCCAGCTCTACAGCGTCGCCAATCGCGTGATTCCGCGGCTCTCGGCGGGCACCAAGGGAGAGCCCAGCAAGGGCATCGAGGAGACCGGCGACTACTGGGTGGACGAGAAACACCACTCGGCGACCCTCACCGAGGTGGGCGTGCATGCGGTCGAGAAGATCCTCGGCATCGAGAACCTGTACGAGCCGCACATGCTCCCGGTGCTGCACGCCGTCCACCAGGCGCTGATCGCCCACACGCTCAAGAAGATCGACGTCGATTACGTGGTGAAAGCGGGCGACGGCGGACGGCAGGAAGTCGTGATCGTAGACGAGTTCACCGGGCGCCTGATGCCGGGACGCCGCTGGTCGGACGGTCTGCACCAGGCGGTCGAGGCCAAGGAGAACATTCCGATCCAGAGCGAGAACCAGACGCTCGCAACCGTCACGTTCCAGAATTTCTTCCGCATGTACGAGAAGCTCGGTGGCATGACGGGAACGGCCGACACCGAGGCGGCCGAGTTCGCGAAGATCTACGACCTCGACGTGGTCGTGATTCCGACCAACCGCCCGATGATCCGCAAGGATCTCTCCGACGTCGTCTACAAGTCGCAGCGCGAGAAGTTCGATGCGGTGGTGGAGGAGATCCGCGAGCGGCACGCGACGGGCCAGCCGATCCTGGTGGGCACGATCTCGATCGAGACCTCGGAGATGCTCTCGCGCAAGCTCCAGAAGTTCGGTGTTCGGCACAACGTGCTGAATGCGAAGCAGCACGAGCGCGAGGCCGAGATCGTGGCGCAGGCCGGCCGCAAGGGCGCGGTCACGATCGCGACGAACATGGCTGGCCGCGGCACGGACATCGTGCTCGGCGGCAACCCCGAGTTCCTGGCCCTCGCGAAGTGCCAGCACGACAAGCTGCATCCCGAATACGCTGCGACGCTGGCGCGTTTCGAGGCGGAGTGCGCGGCCGAGCGGGCCGAGGTGGTGGCGGCCGGCGGTCTCCACATCGTCGGCACCGAGCGCCACGAGAGCCGGCGCATCGACAATCAGCTCCGGGGCCGATCGGGTCGCCAGGGAGATCCTGGCTCGAGCCGCTTCTTCCTCTCTCTCGAAGACGAGCTG
>CAYOIG010000861.1:0-1552 GCA_964403915.1 uncultured Myxococcaceae bacterium | reverse complement strand
CCAGGGTGCCACCCGCAGCGACCGCGACGATCCCCGGTGCCGTCAGTCGGCCCAGCATCGTGCCCGTCGCGGTGATGAGGGCCCCTCCAGCGGGGCGCCGAATCGACAGGTTGCCGCCGTGCGAGGTGACCAACCCGCGCGCGGCCAGGTCGCGTCCAACCTCGAACAGGGTGTCGCGCCACGCGCTTCCGCCGGTCACCACGTCCGTCGCCCCCGTCCGCGTCCCACCGTGGCGCGAGTCTAGCTCGGCCAGCGGCGCGTCGGGGCCTCAGTCGTCGTGCGTCGAGGCGGCGGCGGTGAGCGCCGTGTCGCGCCCCGCGAGCTGAGCCTGCTCGGTCACCCAGCAGGCGTAGAGCTCGGCACGGTTCGCCACGCAATGCCCCGAGGGCTGACGGAGCGTCGCACCGGCCGGCAGCAGCGACCCGTTGATCGTGCCGTCATCGAGGCAGTCGCGTGCGTGCGCCAGCTCGTGGAGCAGGGTCACCTCGATCGTGGGTGCGCTCAGCGCGAGGGTGATCGACGGGCGCCGGTTCTCGCACAACGCGTACCCGGTCGTCTGGATCGTGTTGCCGCCGAACGGCACCTCGAGGGTTGGCCCGCTGACAAATTGGAAGCTGGTGAGCGCTCCCACGAGGAGCAGGAGCTCGGTGATCGCGGCGCCCATCGGAGTCAGCGCATCACGGAGCGGATCGCCTCGGCGGCGAGCCGGATCGTGTGCGTCGCGAGCTTGAAGGCGATCACGACGAAGGGCAGCGGCATCAGCGCCGCGAAGCTGCCCTCGATGGCGGCATCGACGCTGACCAGCGCCAGCGTGGTCCCTGACAGGACGAGGAACCACCCGGTCAACGCGTACATCGCCGCAACCAGGTGCGGTGCACCGCCGTAGAACACTGGCCCCCCTGATCGCGCCCCTCGATGGGCGCCCCGTGGAGGGTCCCGCTCCTTCGCTCAACAGCACGTCAGAGATGTGCATGAACTGGGCGCTGCGCCCGCTTTTCGATGAAGATCGCAGGCCGCGCGGCCGATAGTCAGTGGCTCGTCAGGGGACGGGGTCGTACCCGCCGGGCGTGCCCGGGTGGCATCGCAGCAGGCGTTTCGTCCCGAGCCACGTCCCGCGCAACGCTCCGTGGCGCGCGATCGCCTCGGCGGCATAGCGCGAGCACGTCGGCTCGAACCGGCACTGCGCACCGAGGCCCGGCGAGACCGCCAGCTGGTACCAGCGGATGCATCCGAGCAGCACGCGGGCCACGAGCCCGGGGCGCGGCTGCGCGTGCTCGTGGGGAGCGGTCGCGCTCACCGGCGCGCCCCACCGTCCGAGGCCGCGCGCCCTGTCCTCGGACGCTGCGCGCCGCGATGCCGCGCGCGGTGCAGCGCGAGCGCACGCAACGCCGATGCCACCTCGGCGCCCAGGTCCGCGAACGACGCGGCGGCGACGGCGGGCTGGGCCGTCACCACGATGTCCCACGTGGGACCAGGGTGGCCGGCCCCCGCCTCGAGGAGGTGGAGGTGGTGCCTCATCAGTTCGCGCAGCCGCCGGCGCACGCGATTGCGC
>CAYOIG010000860.1:0-2069 GCA_964403915.1 uncultured Myxococcaceae bacterium | reverse complement strand
GCGATCGCGATGCGGCGCGCATCGGCTCGCCAAACCTCGCCGGCAGCTTCGGCTCCGATGCCGAGGTGCACGACTTCGTCTGGAGCCGGATGCGCTCCGAGCCGGCGGAGGAGCTGGTCGCAGAGGGAGATCTCGCCCGCGTCTCGCGCCGCGTGCAGTCGCTCCGCTTCCTCATGGGCATGCGCCTGCACTCCCTGATCCTCGCAGCGCACTGCCGCGTGCCTTTCCTCGCGCTCGACTACGCCCCGAAGATCGCAGAGCTCGTCGAGCTTCTCGGCGCGAGCGAGTGGCTCGTGCGACCCGAGGAGGTCGGGACGCGGCTCCCGCAGCTCGCCTCGAGGCTCTGCGATCCGGTGGTTCGCGGGGCGTTCGCCCGTGCCCTCGAGGTGGCCGTTGCGGGTCTTCGCCAGCGCGCCGTGGCGCAGCTCGCACCGGTGCTGCCCGTCCTCGCAGCACCACGGCGCCGGACCTGGCGCCTCGGGCAGCGAGCCGCGGCCCGCGTCTGGCTGCGGGCCGCGGCCCTGCACGCCCGGCTCTGACGGGGCGCCAGTGAGAGCTTCGTGATTGCGGGTGTCGCGCTGACCGGGTGCCCGTGGCCCCAGCTCGGGCCGGACGATCGCGTGCAGCCTTCGGTTCGTGCCGCGATCGGCCGCTACAGTACGGGAATCGTTGGGGGGGGGCGACCGGCATGACCTGGTGGGCGTGGCTCGTGCTCGGGATGCTGCTCCTCGGCGGCGAGATGGCGCTGCCGAGCGGCTTCTACCTGCTCTTCTTCGGTGTCGGCGCGCTTCTCGTGGGCTGCGCCAGCCTCGCGGGCCTGGCGCTTCCAGGCTGGGGCGAGTGGCTGCTCTTCTCCCTGCTCTCGCTCGGCGCGTTGGTCCTCATCCGGCCACGCATCGTCGGCCGCCTGCACCAGGCGAGTCCCGGCATCGAGGACACGCTCGTGGGCGAGGTCGCCGTCGCGAGCGAGCCCATCGCGCCGGGCGCCGTTGGCCGCGGCGAGCTGCGCGGCTCGGTCTTCAGCCTGCGCAACGGCGATGCCGAGCCGCTCGCGGCCGGCGAGCGCTGCCGGGTGGCGCGGGTCAGCGGTCTCACGCTCGAGGTCCAGAGGGAGAGCGCGCGCCCCTGAGCGCGCGCAAGGGGGGTCGCATGGATTCCGGGGCTCTCGTCACCGTTCTCGTCCTGGCGGCGCTGGTGATCTTCGTGGTGGCCCGCACCGCCACCATCGTGCCGCAGCAGAGCGCCTACGTGGTGGAGCGGCTCGGGCGCTACAGCAAGACGCTGCAGGCCGGATTCCATCTGCTCTTCCCCTTTCTCGACCGCATCGCCTACCGCCACTCGATGAAGGAGCAGGCGATCGACATCCCGGAGCAGATCTGCATCACCAAGGACAACGTGCAGGTCACCGTGGACGGCGTGCTCTACTGGAAGGTGATGGACCCCGAGCGGGCCTCCTACGGCATCCAGAGCTACGCGTTCGCGATCGTGCAGCTCGCGCAGACGACGCTGCGCAGCGAGATGGGCAAGATCGACCTCGACCGCACCTTCGAAGAGCGCACCACGGTCAATGGCCAGATCGTCTCGGAGCTCGACAAGGCGACCGCACCCTGGGGCGTGAAGGTCTTCCGTTACGAGATCAAGAACATCACGCCGCCGAAGGACGTGCTCTCCGCGATGGAGAAGCAGATGCGCGCCGAGCGCGAGAAGCGCGCCGTGATCCTCGCCTCCGAAGGCGAGCGCGACGCCAAGATCAACTCCGCCGAGGGCGACAAGCAGCAGGTGATCAAGGCCTCCGAGGCCGCGCGCCAGCGGCAGATCAACGAGGCCCAGGGCGAGGCCGAGGCGATCCTCGCGGTAGCCACCGCCACTGCGGGAGGCCTGCGCGAGGTGGCCGACGCCCTGCGTGCCGAGGGCGGCATGCGGGCCATGCAGCTCCGCATCGCCGAGCAGTATCTGACGCAGTTCGGAAACCTCGCGAAGGAGGGCAACACCTTCGTCGTGCCCGCGAATCTCTCCGACCTCTCGTCGATGCTCGCGCTCGCGACGGGCATCTTCCGGGGCGAGCGGCC
>CAYOIG010000859.1:0-2532 GCA_964403915.1 uncultured Myxococcaceae bacterium | reverse complement strand
GAGATGGCGCCGGCCTGCAGCTCCTTCACCGTGCGTGCGCGCTCGGGCGCGGGCGCCATCGCAGCGGCCTCGACCTTTCGCGCGAGAGCCCTGGCCTCGCCGAGCTGCTGCGTCACCTCGGCGGAGCCGATGTGATCGTTCATCGCGCCGACCCGCTGGTCGTAGTCGGAGATCTTCGCGCGGGCCTCCTCTGCCAGGCCCTGCTCGAGATCCGAGGCGACCACGCGCCTCAGCTGGTTGTACTCGTCCACGATCACGGCCTGCGACCAGCGCGTGCGGTCGATGCGGGCGAAGAATGCAGCCTCGCTCGCGACGCGCGTGACGCGCGGAGTCTCCGCAAACGCGAGACGCAGGGCCTCGTCTCCTGCGCGATAGGAGAGGCTGAGCGCCCCCAAGGCCTGGACGGGCGGGCCCGTCGGCGAAACCCGGAACGTCAGCCACACGCGGCGATCCTGGCCCGCGTAGAGGGAGCCGGGGCGCACGCAGAGCGAGCCGCTCGCGTCGCGCTCGATGGGATAGCCGGCAGCCTCGACGAGCTCGGCGCCTGCCTGCGGTGTGAAGTGGATCGCGACGCCGCGAGCCACGGTCTCCCGCGCCGTCGCGAGCTCGGTGGCAAAGATCTCGGAGAGGTTCACGGCGTTCTCCAGGTAGTGAAAGCTGCCGGTGCCGGCGTCGGCGAGGGAGGCCATCAGCTCGCCGTCGAAGTCGAGGCCCACGCCCACGGTCGAGAGCGCGTACTCGCCGGCTGCGGCGCGACCTGCCCGCGCACGCAGACCCGTGCGCGAGACGTCTCCCTGGTTCGCGAGGCCGTCCGAGAGCAGGATCACCCGCGGTGAGCGTCCGGCGCGGCGCGCAGCGTCCACGGTGCCGAGGCCGAGATCGAGGCCCGAGGCCATGTTGGTGCCGCCCGAGGCCGAGAGGGTGTCGAGGATTGCGAGCCAGCTCGCTCGGTCCGTGGGCGTTGCCGCGGCGAGCGGAAGCCGCAGCTCGGCGGCGTCGGAGTAGGTGACGAGCGCAAAGCGATCCTCGGGGCCGAGGCGATCGAGGAGGGCCCGGATGGCCGCGCGCGCGTGCGAGAGCTTCTCCCCCGCCATCGAGCCCGAGCGGTCGAGGACGACGACGAGATCGGTGGGAAGGCGAAGCGTCGATCCGGCGGCCGGCGCATCGGCGCGCAGCGAGAGCTCCATGCGGACGAGTCCGTCGCTGCCGCTCAGCACCGCGCCGCGATCGAGACTTCCGGTGAAATGGATGGGCCCGCGCGACGCCGCTTCGAACGCGAGCGGAAGGCCGGTTGAAGAGGGCTTCGCTCCGGGCTCCGCCAGCCGGAGGGCAGCGCCGAGGCCGAGGGTTCCGGCCAGCAGGGCGAGGGCGAGCAGGATCGGGCTCCGGGGCCGGCGCGTGCCGGCGTCATGGTTGCGCATGGTCTTCCTTTCCGTGGCGCCCCGCGAAGGTGCGTGCGGCGCTCTCCTCCTGTGTACCCGCGACGGGCCGCCAGCGCGGTCAAATCGGGGTAAAGAGAGGGCTCCGCGTCTTACGTTTGCTTTACACGCGGGTCGCAGAGCCGGCCTACACTGCGGGGCGATGGAGCGAGGAGCACAGATCGAGATCCTCGTCGTCGAGGACGAAGAGGCCATCCGGCGCGGCGTCTGTGACGTGCTCGCCTTCCACGGCCATCGCCCGACGGGCGTCGCCGACGGCGACGCAGGACTTCGCAGCGGCATGGATCCGCGCTTCGCGCTCGTGATCCTCGACGTGATGCTCCCCGGACGCTCGGGCTTCGAGGTCTGCACGGAGCTGCGCGCCGTGCGTCCGCAGCTCCCGATCTTGATGCTCACGGCGCGCGGCGCCGAGGAGGACGTGCTGCGCGGCTTTGCCTGCGGCAGCGACGACTACGTGACGAAGCCCTTCTCGGTGGCGGAGCTCGTGGCGCGCGTCGACGCGCTGCTCCGGCGCTCAGGAAGGCTCGCGCGCGCGAAGCCCGTGCCCTTCGCCGTGGGAGGGTGGCGGATCGATCCCGAGACGCTCCGCGCCGAGCGGGAAGGAGAGAGCATCGGGCTCTCGCGGCTCGAGGCCGATCTGCTGGGCCTGCTCGCCCGCGAGGCCGGCCGCATCGTGAGCCGGCGAACGCTGCTGCAGGAGGTCTGGGGCTACGACGCTCCCGAGCGGGTCGAGACCCGCACCGTGGACGTGCACGTCTCGAACCTGCGCCGGCGCCTCGGCGAAGAAGGCCGCCGCCGGATCGAGACCGTTCGCGGCGAGGGCTACCGGCTGCTTCCATGAGGCGTGTTCGCATCGTCTTCGCGATCCTCTCGCTGGCGCTCCTCGGCGCTGCGGGCCTGCTCGCGCAGCGCGCGCTCGCGAGCGCTCGTGCCGAGCGCGAGGCGCAGCGCAGCACGCTCGCTGCGCGCGTCTTCGACGAGATGGAGCGCGCGCTCTCCAGCTTTCTCGACGCCGAGGAGTCTCTCTCCTTCGGCGGCTGGCTCGCACCGGCCGCGGCCGATCCCCCCTTCGTTCTCGCGCGCTTCGAGCTCG
>CAYOIG010000858.1:0-5765 GCA_964403915.1 uncultured Myxococcaceae bacterium | reverse complement strand
GCACCGAGGACCAGAAGCGACGCTTCGTGCCTCCAACGCTGCGCGGCGAGATGCTCTGGTGCCAGGGCTACAGCGAGCCAGGCGCCGGCAGCGACCTCGCCTCGCTCCAGAGCCGCGCCGTGCTCGAGGGCGACACGTGGGTGGTGCGCGGCCACAAGGTCTGGACTTCGAGCGCCCACGAGGCGCACTACCTGTTCGGCCTCTTCCGCACCGAGCCCGACGCGCCGAAGCACGCCGGCATCTCGTACCTGCTCGTCGACATGAAGGCGCCGGGCGTCACGGTGAAGCCGCTGCGACAGATGACGGGCGGTGCGGAGTTCAACGAGGTCTTCTTCGACGACGTGCGTGTGCCGGCAGAGAACATCGTCGGCCGGCGCGGTGAGGGCTGGAAGGTCTCGCGCGCCACGCTCAAGCACGAGCGGAACCTGATCGCCGACCCCCAGCTCCTGCGCAAGATGTTCGACGGCCTGGTCGCTCTCGCGAAGCACTCGCTGCGCGAAGGGCGACCCGCGATCGCGCACGAGGACGTGCGCCAGCGCCTCGCCGAAATCGAGGGCTTCGTGCTCTCGCAGCAGTATTCGGGCTACCGGCAGCTCACCGCCGCCGCGAAGGGGCAGGAGCTGAAGGTGATGCTGCCGATGATGATGAACAAGCTCTACTCCACCGATCTCATGCAGCGGATGACGAGCCTGGCCTTCGAGCTGCTGGGTGACACCGGCCTCGTGATGCCGGCGCCCGAAGAAACCGGCATGGCGCTGCTGCCCGACGCGCCGGGGAGCTGGACGGCGCAGTACATGTTCGCCATCGCCAACTCGATCGCGGGAGGCGCCTCGAACATCCAGCGCAACATCATCGGCGAGCGCGGGCTCGGCCTTCCGCGCGACCTGCGCCCGCGATGACGACGACGCCGGCGGCGAGCAGCACGGCGGTGCCTGGCTCCGGCACGAAACGCGGGTAGAGCACGTCGCGGCCCGAGCGATCGTCGGCCCGGAGCGCCGTGTAGAGCAGCGCGCGCGGGTCGGGCGGAAAGCCGCCGCGCAGGATGGTGTTCGGGTCGAAGCTCGGCGAGACGACGAGGCCTGCGAACGGGTCGCGGGGATCGACCACGATCGCCGTCGACGGATCGCCATCGGTATCGAGATTGGCCCAGGGCGACTCGTTCGGGTGGTCGAGCCCGAGGGCATGGCCGAGCTCGTGCAGCACGAGATTCGTGAGCCGCGCCTCGCGGTCTGCCTCCGTCGCGAAGCCACCGGCTGCGAGCAGTCCGAGCAGGAACTCGAAGCGATCGGCTGCGATGAAGATGTCGCTGCCGACGATGGCGTGGCCCGGCACTCGCTGGCCGCTCGTGAGCGTTCGGTCCGCGACGAAGCGCGTGGCGAAGCTCGTGACCCCGGTGGCGAGATTGCTGGCGAACGCCGGGAAGCTGGAGTCGACCAGGAAGAGATCGATCTCTGCGCCGGCCCCGGTGCCGCGCACGCCCGGCTCGTCCCAGCGCAGATCGAAACGCAGCTCCGGCGTCTCCCAGCCCCGGAAGGCTGCCTCGACGGCGCTCCGAAGCGACCCTGCGCGGTCGGGGGTTGGCGCCAGGCCTTCGGCGAAGCCGGGCGAGATGCTGACGCGGATGCCGTCGTGAAGGCCCGCGCCTCCGGCCCCCGCCGAGGCCGACGCATTCCAGCGGGGTGCCCCGGAAAGGGTGCTCACGACGTCGAGCGCGTCGCCGGCTCCGCAGCTCGGGGACGGCGTGCAGCGGAAGTAGCCGGAGTCGATCGTGAAGGCCCGCGCCGGGAAGGCCCCGCCCAGCAGCACGGCGATCAGGGCCCCGAGGCCGGCGAGCTGCCGCCGGAAGCTCCCCGCGCCACCACCACTGCCCCGCTCCGCCATCCCGCCTCCGCCTCGAGAGGAGGTGGCAACGGGCGGCCTTCAGGTGTCACTCGCCGAAGTTGCCGTGCCGTCCGGCACCGCCCGCGAAGCGCGCGGCACCGGCCCGCGTCTCGCCGCTGCGGATCACGTCGATGCCGAGGCGGGTTTCTTCGCGGAGCGCCTCCTCCAGCGGGAGCGTCCACTGCCGGTAGGAGGAGAGCCGGTCGGCGCGCAGACAGCGCTGCGGGAAGGCTGTGAGCTCCCGAGCGAGCACGAGCGCCTCCGCGAGAGCCCGCCCGGGCTCGACCAGCCGATTGGCGAGGCCCATGCGCTGCGCCTCGTCGCCGCAGACGCCGCGGCCCGTGAGGATCAGGTCGAGGGCATGGCTGTGGCCCAGCATCCGTGAGAGCCGGATCGTCCCGCCGTCGATCAGCGGCACGCCCCAGCGCCGGCAGAAGACGCCGAAGACCGCATCGCGGGCCGCAACGCGCAGATCACACCAGACCGCGAGCTCCAGCCCTCCCGCCACGGCGTAGCCCTCCACGGCGGCGATCACCGGCTTCGAGAGCAGCATGCGTGACGGGCCCATCGGCCCGTCGCCCGTCTCCTCGACCCGGTTGGTGCGGCCTTCGAGCACGCCCTTCAGATCGGCGCCCGCGCAGAAGCAGCCGCCCGCACCCGTCAGCACCGCTGCGGCGAGCGCCTCGTCGGCCTCGAAGCGGCGGAAGGCGTCCGCGAGCGCCGTCGCCGTCGGCCCGTCGACGCAGTTGCGCACGGCCGGCCGGTCGATCGTGACGATCGCCACCGGCCCGTCGGTCTCGAAGCGGACGCTGCTCACGGCTTCTCCTTGCGCGGCCGGCTGCCGTAGTCGCCGAAGGGGTCGTCGCGCTCACGCACCGCCTGCCGGAAGCCGGCGGCCTGCGCGCGCGCCACGAAGTCGAGGCCCTCCTGCGTGTGACGGGCGATGCCGTCGAAGAGCGTGCCGAGCGTGCGGCTCGACGCAAGGCCCATGTTCTCGACCGTCTGGTTGCAGAGAAGCTTTAGCATCACGAGCTGGCTGGTCGGCACCTGCGCCATGCGCTTTGCGAAAGCGAGCGCATGCGCATCGAGCTCCGCATCGGGCACCGCCTCGAGGATGAGGCCGATCTCCGCCGCCTTCGTCGCCGGAATCTCGTCGCCGGTCAGCAGATACCGCTTCGCTCGCTCGAGGCCCATGCGGTAGACCCACATGGCGGTCGTCGGCGTGCCCCAGACCCGCGAGGGCGGGTAGCCGAAGCGCGCCCCCTGCCCCGCGAGGATGATGTCCGCGCACAGCACCATGTCGGTGCCGCCGCCGATGCACCAGCCCTGCACCGCCGCGATCGTCGGCTTTCGTGCGTACCAGAGCTTCATGTAGACATCGACGAAGCTGCTCATCATGCGCAGGTCGGAGACGGAGTCCCACACTCGGGTGTGCTCCCCGGCGGCTGCATGCCCGCCCACCGGCGCCGCACCCTCGGCCCTCGCCTGCGCGGCCGTCGACCAGTCGAGCCCGTAGCCGGCGCAGAAGGCCGGCCCCTCGGCCCGCAGCAGGATCACCCGGGCCCCTGGCTGGGCATCGCCTTCGTCGATCGCCCGCCCGAGCTCGTCGCGAAGGGTCGGGGTGATGGTGTTGTACGCCTCCGGGCGGCTGAGCGTGATCACGAAGACGCCCTCGTCGAGGGCTGTGCGGAGCGTGGCGTACGTCATGGGCTCTCCCGAGCGCGGCCGCTGCCCTTCGCGCTCCCCTGCGGAAGCTCGGCCGGAACCGGCGCCCCCCGATCTCGGCTCGCTCCGTTCCGTCGGTGGGAACATACGGTGCGGCCCGAGGAGCGCGAGCGCCCGCGGAGCGGGATCGGTCTCGGCGCCGTGCCCGCGAGGGCACAGATCGGCGCAGATTTCGCTGGACGCGGGGCCCCCTGGCGATCTCTAATCGGCGCGGAAGTTCGATGAGGAACATCGGCGAGCGTTGGCCCCGGCTCGATGCAGCAGATGCCGCTCGAAATGTGGAGGGAGTTCGTTGTCGCAGCAATCGCTTGCCCGTCGGGATCTCTCGGCGCGCCCCAGGTCGCCCGGCTCGCTCCGTGCCGCGTGGCGGCTCCTCGGCCCCGCGATCGGCGCCGCCAGCGTGCTCGCGCTCGCGGCGCCGGCCCACGCGGTGCTTGTGCCGCTCACGTCCGCGTCGCTCACGATCGCCGTGGGGAACTTGTACCCGATCGCCCTCCCTTGGAACGGCTTGGGCTCGGCGGACGTGAACGCGACCTCGATCTCCGACCTCACGGCCGGGGCCTTCGACTTCACTGGCACGAACGCGCTCTGGGCTTCGGATCCCGGTGCGTTCCCAATCAGCGGGGTTTGGTTCGACTCTGCAGGAAACGGGGCTGGCAGCTTCAGCTTCGACGCCGCTGGCCATGGCGGCGGGGCCATGGCCCTCCGGGGCACGATGAACATCTGTCTCTTCGCGCCCTGCGCCTTTGCACCGGCCAACGTCCAGGTGCCCTTCAGCAGCGACGGTACGAATGGCGTGGGTCTCGGCGGCGCGCCGATCACGACCAGCGGATTCGTGAGCACCACGGTGAACGGGAATCCCTGGACGACAGAGACGGCGACGGTCGGCGCATTCAGCGATTCCGGCATCCCGTTCGACGGGACATCGGTGACGCTCGTGACTCCGATCGTCATCTCGACCAACCTGAGTGGTTCTTTTGCGAGTCTTCCTGTGATCGTCCGCTTCGCCCTCACCTTCGTCGACTCGAGAGATCCGGATCTCGACGGCATCCAGAATTCCTCAGACAACTGCATGCTGGCGCCCAACCCCGATCAGGCAGATGCCGACGGCGACGAGGTCGGCGACGCCTGCGACCGGTGCTCGGCCACCCCTGACCCGGAGCAGCGCGATGCCGATCAGGATGGGGCCGGAGATGCGTGCGACAACTGTCAGGGTCTCGCGAACGCCGACCAGCTCGACACCGACGTTGACGGTGTTGGCGATGCCTGCGACGCCTGCCCCCTCACGCCCGACCCGGATCAGCTCGACTCCGACCAGGACGGCGTGGGCGACGCGTGCGACAACTGCAAGGCCTTCGCGAACGCCGACCAGCTCGACACCGATCAGGACGGGGCCGGCGATGCCTGCGACAACTGCGCAGCGGCCAACGGCGATCAGGCCGACGCAGACCACGACGGCGTGGGCGACGCCTGCGACAACTGCAAGGCCTTCGCGAACGCAGACCAGCTCGACGGCGATGGCGACGGCCCCGGCGACGCCTGCGACAACTGCGTAGCGGCCTCGAACGCGCTCCAGACCGACAGTGACGCCGACGGCGCCGGTGATGTCTGCGACAACTGCACGCTCGTTCGCAACGGCCCGCTCCTCGGCGACTCCGGGGGGCACGTCCAGCGCGACACGGACCAGGACGGCTGCGGAAACGTCTGCGACCCGGATCTCAACAACGACGGCATCGTCAACTTCGCCGACCTAGCCCTGCTCAAGGCCCGCTTCTTCTCGCGCGATCCCGATGCCGATCTCGATGGCAGCCAGTTCGTCAGCTACTCCGACCTGTCGTTGCTCAAGAGACGGCTCTTCCAGGCGCCCGGGCCGTCGGCGGTCGCCAGCATCTGCCTACCGCAGGCGCCGCCCTGCTCGGAGGCCGAGCTCACGCCGCTGCTCCTGTGCGGAGCGGCGGCCTGCTCCGACCCAGGTAGCCCGGCTTCGTGCGTCGTGGCGCAGTGCGAGAACGTCTACGCTCAGATGTCGGCCCGCTGCCGCACGTGCGTCGCCGCCCTCACGGAGCCGGTCGCGGCCCTCTGGCTCGATCGCGCCGTGTCCGAGTGCACCCACTGATCCGGCACTGATTGCCATTGGGCCGTACCTGGCCCGGTGAGCG
>CAYOIG010000857.1:0-6926 GCA_964403915.1 uncultured Myxococcaceae bacterium | reverse complement strand
GCGCTCTTCGCCGCACTGCGTGGTCTCGCGGCCGATGCGGGTGAAGCGGGCGTCGACGGCCTGCTCGACCGCGAGGCCGAGCAGCATTTGCGGCTCGGCGTTACGCGCGTTCACGAGCCGGGCGTGGCGCCCGAGGTTCATGCCCGCCTTCTCGGGCTCGCGCTGCGCACGCCGCTCCGGCTGTCGTGGTCGGCGGCCTCCGGCACCGGCTTTCTCGAGCCGCCCGACGATCTCGCCGCGCTGCCCCCGGGCCCGTACGGTGAGGCGCCCGCAAGCGTCAAGCTCTTTCTCGACGGTGCGTCGCGCTGCGCGCTGTGTCTCTCGCCCGCTGCCGTGCTCGCCTCACTCGGCCGGGCGCTGCGCGTGGCGCTCTTCGAGCGCGACGTGCGGCCGCTGGCGATGCTGGCCGAGCAGCGAACGCGCCTCGAGGGACTGCACGCACATCTGGCGTGGGAGCGCTTCGACGAGCCCGAGCTTCGCGCACGCGTCGATGCCATTGCCGGAGCGGGTCTCGTTCCGCGCCTGCACGCCATCGGCAACTTCGCCGTTGCGCAGGCCGCGCGCGTGCTCAAGGCCGTCCGCGCGCCGCATGCCACGATCGAGCACGTGCTGCTCGCGAGCCCGGAGGAGATCGACCTGCTCGCGGCGGCCGGCGCCGTCGTCTCCACGCAGCCGGGGTTCATTCCGACGCACGGTCCGATGATGCGCGCGCTGGGCCTCGACGCCGCCCTGCGGGCCGTGCCCCTGCGCTCGCTGCTCCGCGGCGGCGTGTCGCTGGCGATCAGCTCCGATCATCCCTGCGGCCCTCTCGATCCGCTCCACAACCTCCGGCACGCCGTCACGCGGCGCATGCCGAACGGCGAGCCGCTCGCTGCGGCGGAGGCGATCACACGGAGCGAGGCCCTCGCCGCCGCAACGGCCGGCGGCGCTGCGGCCGTGGGCTTCGCCGGCGAGGGCACGCTCGCCCCCGGCGCGCTCGCGGATCTCGTCGTCTGCACGGGCGATCCCTTCGCGGAGAGCAGCCGCGTCGCGAGCACCTGGATCGGAGGCCGGCGGGCCTGGCCGCCGGGGGGCGGGTAGCGGGGCCGGTCTCCGGCTCCCGCGGCTGAGAGCCGAACCCCTTCGTCTCGCGGCTCTTGCGCTCTCGGGCGGATTCGTGCTCAACTGCCGCCCGTTCCAGCAGTAGGCCCACCCAGACCGTTCGAGGAGATCCGAGGCATGAACGAAGCCCTGCTGAGCCCGGCCGACACGGCCTGGGTGCTGACCGCCACCGCACTCGTGCTCTTCATGACCATCCCCGGGCTCGCGCTCTTCTACGGCGGGCTCGTGCGCTCGAAGAACGTTCTCTCCGTCCTGATGCAGTGTCTCGCGATCACGGCGCTCGTGACGGTGATCTGGGTGGTGTACGGCTACAGCCTCGCGTTCGACCAGATCGGAATGCAGGTGGACGTGCTCACGCCCGCGTCTTTCGTGGGCGGGATCTCGAAGCTCTTCCTGCGCGGCGTGACGGGCGGGAGCATCGTCGGCACCGTACCCGAGACGGTCTACGTCACGTTCCAGATGACGTTCGCCATCATCACCCCCGCTCTCATCGTCGGCGCCTTCGCCGAGCGCATGAAATTCTCCGCGATGCTCTGGTTCACCGCGCTCTGGCTGACGGTCGTCTACCTACCCGTGTGTCACATGGTCTGGGGAGGCCCGGGCTCGTTCATGGGCGGCATGGGCGTGCTCGACTTCGCGGGCGGAATCGTGGTGCACATCACGGCAGGCCTCTCGGCGCTGGTGGCTGCCGTGCTGATCGGCAAGCGCGAGGGCTACGGCCAAACGCCCATGCCGCCCCACAGCCTCACGCTCACGGTCACCGGCGCCGGCATGCTCTGGGTCGGATGGTTCGGCTTCAACGCCGGGAGCGCCGTCGCTGCCAACGGCCAGGCAGGCATGGCGATGCTGGTGACGCAGATCTCGCCGGCCGTGGCCGCGCTCACCTGGATGACCATCGAGTGGACGAAGTATGGAAAGCCGTCGGCGCTCGGCTTCGCAACGGGTGCGATTGCGGGCCTCGCGGCCATCACGCCCGCCTCCGGCAGCGTCGGCCCGCCGGGAGCCATGGTGATCGGCCTCGTCTCGGGCGTCGCCTGCTTCTTCGGCTCCACCTCGCTCAAGCGCTGGGGAGGCTACGACGACGCCCTCGACGTCTTCGGCGTGCACGGCGTCGGCGGCATCATCGGTACGATCCTCGTGGGCGTGTTCGCCTCGTCGGCCTTCGGCGGTGCGATCGCCGACCTCGACATCGCGAAGCAGCTCCGGACGCAGATCTTCTGCGCCGTGCTGGTCGGGGCCTGGAGCGTTGCCGCGTCCTTCGTGCTGCTCAAGCTCATCGACCGATTCATCGGCCTGCGTGCGAGCGAGCAGGAAGAGCGCCACGGGCTCGACCTCTCGTTGCACAATGAGGCGGGCTACAACCTGTGAGTGCTCAGGATCGGCGGCGCGAGGAGCGTCCCCCAAACCCTCCCGACCGGCCGCGGGCATGCGAGAGGGAGCGCGGCGGCGCCGTTCGGGTGCCGCTCGCGATGGTGGCGCCCGCCGAGAACGGATGCTCGCGCCGCACGGGGATGGTCGCCCGCATCAGACGTTCGATGCGCCGGAGCTGATCGCGCTCCTCGGCATCGCAGAGTGAGAGCGCCACGCCCGAGGCGGCTGCTCGGCCCGTGCGGCCGATGCGGTGCACGTAGCTCTCGGAGTCGTCGGGAAGCTCGAAGTTGATGACGTGGGAGATTCCGTCCACGTCGATGCCTCGCGCCGCGAGGTCGGTGGCCACGAGCACGCGCGTCGAGCCGCGCTTGAAGCTCGCGAGTGCGCGCTCGCGCTGGGACTGCGAGCGATCGCCGTGAATGGCATCGACGCGCTCCCACGCGCCGAGGTGCTTCGCGACCCGATCGGCGCCCCGCTTGGTGCGGGTGAAGACGAGGGCCCGCGTCACCGCGGGATCTGCCAGCAGGTGGGCCAGCAGCTCGCGCTTGTCGCCGCGCGCCACGAACAGCACCTCCTGGTCGACCCGGGCCGCCGGCGTGGCAACCGGCGTCACCTTCACTTCGACGGCATCGCGCTGCACGGAGCGCGCCAGGGCCCGGATCTCCTCGGGCATCGTGGCCGAGAAGAGCAGCGTCTGGCGTTCCCGCGGAACGGTCGAGAGGATGCGCCGCACGGCGGTGAAGAAGCCCTGATCGAGCATGCGGTCCGACTCGTCGAGCACGACATACTCGACCCGGCGCAGATCCACTTCACCCGCCCGCATCAGGTCTTCGAGCCGGCCGGGCGTCGCCACGAGGACGTCGACGCCGCGGCGAAGGGAACGCCGCTGGGGCACCTCGCTCACGCCGCCGTAGACGACCGCACGCTCGAGACCGAACACGGCGCCGAAGGTCGAGAAGGCCTCCGCAATCTGCGTTGCGAGCTCGCGTGTGGGCGAGAGTACGAGGGCGCGGATCGGCCGCGCGCCGCGTCCGGCGGGCGCCTTCGCGGCCAGCCGCTGCACCAGGGGAAGCACGAAGGCAGCGGTCTTGCCGGTGCCGGTCTGGGCGCAGCCGAGGACATCGCGGCCTGCGAGCACCAGGGGAATCGCCTGCGCCTGGATGGCGGTGGGCGCGGTGTAGCCCGCGTCGCGCACCGCCGCGAGCAGCGCGGCGTCGAGAGAGAGTTCTTCGAATCGAATCAAGAGAGCGTTTCCTTGCACGCGGCCACCGGGGCCGCACGTGTCCATCGGCGCCAGCCACCCGGCCGGCGCGAGGTACACGAGATCCCGAAGGAGGCGAAGCGCAGGGCGCTCCGGCGCATCCGGGTCAGGCATTCTTCAGTGAGATCGGCTTGCGGTGGGGTTGCCAGGCAGGAAGATCTGGTCGGAGAAGGCCTTCGCTGGTGTCGATGCACGCATCGGCTTCCAGACGCGAGAACCGTAGCACCGATCCTGGCCTCCGCGAGCCCCTGCTCGACGCACGCGTGCCGGCCGCGTAGTCTGACCGCCGGGTGAAGCCCCGGATCGGAGCGCGGCGACGTGCGCAACCTGCGGCATCTGTTCGAGAAGAACCGGGATTGGGCCGAGTCTCTCCGGGCCCAGGATCTGCAGTTCTTCGAAGCGCTCTCGAAGCAGCAGAGCCCCGAATATCTCTGGATCGGCTGCTCCGACAGCCGGGTGCCGGCGAACCAGATCGTGGGGCTCCTGCCGGGCGAGCTCTTCGTCCATCGCAACATCGCCAACGTCGTGGTCCACACCGATCTCAACTGCCTCTCGGTGATCCAGTTCGCCGTGGACGTGCTGCGCGTTCGGCACGTCATCGTCTGCGGGCACTACGGGTGCAGTGGCGTGCGGGCCGCGCTGGAGGGCGCCAAGATCGGCCTGGCCGACAACTGGCTACGGCACGTGCAGGACGTGCGACAGAAGCACGAAGCCCGGCTCGCGCAGGAAGGCGCGGAGAGCAGGCGGCTCGACCTGCTCTGCGAGCTCAACGTGATCGAACAGGTCGTCAACGTCTGCCAGACCACGGTCGTGCAGGACGCCTGGGAGCGGGGCCAGGATCTGACCGTTCACGGCTGGGTCTACGGGCTGCACGACGGCCTGCTGCGCGATCTCGACATGAGCATCGCGAAGCCGGCGGAGCTGGCCGATGCAGTCGCCGCGGCGGTTTCCCGCGGTCGCGTCTGAGGCCGGCTGGCGGACGCGAGGCCGGCACGCAGCTCAGAACAGCCCGCCGTTCACCGAGATCACCTGTCCAGTGACGTACGATGCGCCTTCGGAGAAGAGGAAGGCCACCACCGCGGCCACCTCCTCGCTCCGGCCCAGGCGCTGCATCGGAATTCGCTTTCGCAGCTCGTCGAGGGGCGCGCCGGAGAGCAGCTCCGTGTCGATGAAGCCGGGCGCCACACTGTTGACGGTGATCTCGCGCTTCGCGAGCTCCTGCGCGAGAGAGCGGGTGGCGCCGATCAGGCCGGCCTTCGAAGCGGAGTAGGCCACCTGGCCGCGGTTGCCGACGAGGCCCGCGGTCGAGGAGATCGTCACGATGCGGCCGCCGCGATGCGCACGCACCATGGGCATCACGCACGGCCGCACGACGTTGAAGAAGGCGCCGAGATTCGTCTCGAGCACGGAGTCCCAGGCCTGGTCCTTGAGGATGGGAAAGGGCGCGTCGGCGGTGATACCGGCATTGCAGACGACGCCCCAGAACTCGCCGTTCGCGTCGAGGTCGGCCTCGAGGGCCGCGCGGGCGGCCGCGCGGTCGGCCACGTCGAAGGGCAGCAGGTGCGCCGAGCCTCCGGCGCTCGTGATGGCCTCGCGCGCCGCCTCGGCCGCTCGTTCGTCGCGGCGGTAGTTGATGCTCACGACGAAGCCCGCTCGCGCCAGCGCCACCGCGATGGCGCGGCCGATGCCGCGGCCGGCGCCCGTTACGAGCACGCGGCGCGCGGCCTCGGGGCTCTTCGCTTCGCGCATGCTCTCCTCCCCTCTCGCGCTGCCTCGGGCAACGTACACGATCCCCGGACGTGCGCTGCCCGGGTCTGCAGCCGCTTGCGGTGCAGGTCTTCCCCGGAGGCGACGGCGCGGCAGAAGAGGCAGGCCGCGGCGCTGCCTGCACGTTGCTGCGCGCACGCGCCGGAGGCAGCCGCTGGCGCAACGCGCCGTCGTGTCGAGCGGAATGGAGCGGCACCCCGGTGGGAACGGGCGGCGGCACTCGCCTTGCAATGCAAGGTCGCCACGACGAGGCGCAGCAGCGCCCTCCCGGAGGTAGATCGAGATGCGCATCCTTCCGCTTCGATTCACGCGAATGCTCGCGGCTGCCGCGTTCGCGCAGATCTTGTGCGCCGCGTCGGCCGACGCCCTCAGCATCGGCGCCGCCGACGTGCCGAACGGCGTCTCGAGCGCGACGGTGTCTGGCGTCCTGTTCGAATCGTCGCCCCGCGTCTTCACCCACAAGTCGAAGCCCGGCTTCACGGGCCTCGGTGTGAAGAGCGGCTACGTGGACGGCGAGATCGATTTGAAAGGCGAATCGATCACCATCACCTTCCCCGAGCCCGTGGTGCTGAGCCAGCTCGTCCTCGGCTACCTCTTCAAGAAGGGGAACTTCGGTGATCAGGTGAGCGAGGTGGCGCGCGTCCGTGCGTTCGATATCGACGGTAACTCGGTCGTCGGCGACCTCGCCGTGCTGACCGGCACCTCGGCGAGCTGGTCGGGTGTGGGCGGCGGGCCCGTCACGAACCTCTCGCCCGGAACGAACGCCGGAAGCGGCGTGTGGGCGATCGCGAACCCGTTTGGAGATCTCGCGATCCGGCAGCTCCGACTCTCGTCCGTTCAGGTGGGCTGCAAGACGGGATCGTCCAATTCCGACTTCGCCTTTGGATCGCTGACCGCGGGCGCGCTCGTTCCGGTTCCCGAGCCCGGAACGCTGCTCCTGCTCGGCTGCGGCCTCGTGGGCCTCGCGGCCGCAGGCCGGCCGCGCGAATCGGCCCGCGGCGCGCACGCGTAGCGCCGCCGCGGGGCCAGACGAAGCCCGTCGCCGGTGCGCGTGCCGGCGGCGGGCTTCTCATTCTGGCTACGGCACGAGCAGCACGCGGCCGAAGGCCTGGCGGCTCTCGATGAAGGTGTGCGCCGCGGCAGCGTCGGCGAGCGGATAGGAGCGATCGACGACGATCGTGAGCGCGCCCTTCGCGACGGCCTCCAGATGGCGCTGCACCATGGGTTTGACGCGCGCCGTATGCAGCATCAGCTCGGCGCCGAAGAAGACACCCGTGAGCGACTTGTTGCCGGGCCGCAGCGCGCTGACGTCGATGCGGTCGGCCTCCCGTCCGGCCGAGCCCACGGTGACGATGCGGCCGCGATAGGTCGCGGCATCGATGCTGCCCTGCAGCGTACGGCCGCCGACCGAGTCGACCACGAGATC
>CAYOIG010000856.1:0-2297 GCA_964403915.1 uncultured Myxococcaceae bacterium | reverse complement strand
ACGGGTCGGCAACCCGCTCGCCGGCTCGGTGCTGGCGAGCGACGCGTTCTTCCCGTTCGCGGATGGCCTCGAGACCGCGGTGGCCGCCGGCGCCACGGCCGTGGTGCAGCCGGGCGGCTCGACCCGCGACGCCGAGGTGATCGAGGCGGCGGACCGGCTCGGCATCGCGATGCTCTTCACCGGCACGCGGCACTTCCGGCACTAGGGTGCGCGTGCTCGTCGCCGGCTCCGGGGGAAGGGAGCATGCGCTCGCGTGGAAGATCGCGCGGAGCCCGCGCGTCTCGCACGTGCTGGCCGCCCCTGGGAGTGCCGGCATGGCGCGCGAGGCCACCTGCTTCTCTGGCGTGAAGGCCGACGATGCCGCGGCGCTGCGGACGCTCGCCCTGCGCGAGGGCGTGGATCTCGTCGTGATCGGGCCCGAGGCGCCGCTCGCGGCCGGCGTCGCCGACCACCTGCGCGAGGCGGGGCTCGCCGTCTTCGGTCCCGCGGCCGCTGCCGCACAGCTCGAGGCGAGCAAGGCCTTCGCCAAGGCCTTCATGGTGCGCCACCGCGTTCCGACGGCAGGCCACGCGAGCTTCGGCGATCACGCCGCTGCGGCGGCCCACGTGCGCGCCCTCGGCGGCCCCTGCGTGGTGAAGGCCGATGGCCTTGCGGCGGGCAAGGGCGTCGCGGTCTGCGACGGGCCGGACGATGCGCTCGCTGCGCTCGACGAGATCATGGCCGCGCGCCGCTTCGGCGCAGCCGGTGCGCGCGTCGTGATCGAGGAGCGGCTCTTCGGCGAGGAGGCCTCCTACTACGCCATCACCGACGGCGAGCGCGTGGTGTCGCTGGCGGCCGCACAGGACCACAAGCGCGCCCTCGATGGCGACCGCGGCGAGAACACCGGCGGCATGGGCGCCTACGCGCCGGCGCCCGTCGTGAGCGCGGCCGTCGAGAAGCGGGTGCTCGAGGAGATCGTTCACCCGACGCTGCGCGGCCTCGCGTCGGAGGGCCTTCCCTACCGCGGCGTGCTCTTCGTGGGGCTCATGATCGATGCTGCGGGTACGCCGAGAGTCGTCGAGTTCAACGTCCGCTTCGGCCACCCCGAGACGCAGACCCTCATGCTCCAGATGCGCGGCGATCTCGTGCCGCTGCTCGACGGCGCAGCGCGCGGACGCCTCGCGGCCGAGGCCACGGCAGGCGAAGGCGATGCCGCCGTCTGCGTGGTGCTGGCCTCGGGCGGCTATCCGCGCGCTTTCGAGACGGGCAAGGAGATCACCGGCGTCGAAGACGCGGAGCGCGACGCAGACGTGGTGGTCTTCCACGCCGGAACGCGGCGTGCGGAAGACGGACGCCTCGTGACGGCGGGCGGCCGCGTGCTGGGCGTCACGGCCCGCGGCGAGAGCCTCGCCGCCGCGAGTGCGCGCGCCTACGCGGCCTGCGATCGCATCCACTTCGACGGCATGCACCTGCGGCGCGACATCGGCGCGCGGGCGCTCGGACGTTGACGGCCGCTGCGCTGGAGGCGCTGGTGGGGCCCGCCCTCGCGGCCGTTCGCGCGGCGCGGGCCGTCGCCTATCCGACCGAGACGCTCTACGGCCTCGGCGCCGACGCCCATTCGGAGCGTGCGATCGAGGGCCTGCTCGCGTGGAAGGGACGCGCGGCGGCGCAGCCGCTGGCCCTGCTCGTGGCCGGGGTGTCGGCGCTCGAAGCGCTCGGGATCTCACTGCCGGCCGCGGGCCGTGCGCTGGCTGCGGCCTTCTGGCCCGGGCCCCTCACGCTGGTGCTGCCGGCCCAGCGGCCCTTTGCCACCGGTGTCGGACGCGCCGACGGCGCCGTCGGGGTACGCTGCTCCTCGCATCCATTCGCGGCCGCGCTGGCGGCGCGGCTCGCCGCCGAAGGAGTGACCATCACCGCAACCAGCCTCAACCGCAGCGGCGAGCCGCCTGCGCGCACGCACGCCGAGGCCCGTGCCGTGTGCGGCGCGGGGGAAGATGCGCCGCTGCTGCTCGGCGCCCCCGGCCTGCCCGAGCCCACGGGCGTCGCGAGCACGGTGGTGGACGTGAGCACGGCGGTGCCGCGGCTGCTGCGCCCGGGCGCGGTCGCGCGCGAGGCGCTCGAGCGCGTGCTCGGGGGCCCGCTCGCAAAGGAGGCGGCGCAGTGAGCGACGTCCGACCCTTCCGCGGCCTTCGCTACGACACCACGCGCGTCGATCTCTCGCGGGTGATCGTGCCGCCCTACGACGTCATCTCTCCCCGAGAGCGCGAGGCCTTCCACGCACGCGATCCGCACAGCGCGATCCGCATCGAGCTGCCGCG
>CAYOIG010000855.1:0-5302 GCA_964403915.1 uncultured Myxococcaceae bacterium | reverse complement strand
CAGCCGGGCGCAGCGGTTGGCGTTGGCGGCATTGCGGAGCCACAGGCCGTCGGCAAAGCCTCGCAGCCACGGGGCCGCGAGGTACCGCATCTTGCTCGCGAGCTGGCCGGCCTGTTTGCAGCGCCAGCTGAACTCGGTCGAAAGCGAGCGATCGAGGAACACCACCGCCTCTGCGAAGCCGAGCCCGTTCTTCACGGCGCCGAAGCAGAGCACATCGGCGCCGGCGGCGGCGATCAGCTCCGCGGGCGAGACGCCGAGTGCGACGACGGCGTTCGCGAAGCGCGCGCCATCGACGTGCACGGCGAGGTTGTGACGCCGGGCGGCGGCGGCGAGAGCGCGCAGCTCGTCGAGGGTGTAGAGCGTCCCGATCTCGGTAGGCAGTGTGAGGCTGAGCACCCGCGGCTTCGGGTAGTGCAGATCGCTGCGCTGCGTCACCAGACGATCGACCTCGAATGGCGTCACCTTGCCGGCGGCCGACTTCGCAAGCAACAGCTTGCTGCCGTTCGAGAAGAACTCCGGCGCGCCGCACTCGTCGGTCACGATGTGCGCGATCTCGGAGCAGATCACGCTGTGGTACGACTGGCAGCACGCAGCCAGCGCCAGTGAGTTCGCCGCCGTGCCGTTGAACACGAAATACACGTCGCAATCGGCGCCGATCGCGTCGCGGATCGCGTCGGCCGCCTGCGCAGTCCAGCGATCCTCGCCGTACGAGGGGCACGTGCCCGTGTCGGCGGCGTGCAGCGCCTCCCACGCTTCCGGGCAAAGACCGGCGGTGTTGTCGCTCGCGAAGCGGTAGTCCATGACGGCGGGCCTCCATCGCTCGTGCGCCGTGTCGCGCAGTCGGGAAGTTCTATCAGGACGCCGCCAACCAGGCCAGAGGGAACGGCCGCAGACCTGCGCCGAGTCTCGGCACCCCGCGATCGTCGCAGGCGCGAGCGCGCGGTGTTCATCGGAGTGTCGGTGTGCTCGATCAGTCGGTGGCGCTCCCGCGCCGGCCGCGCGAGGCTGCGCGCCCGGCGCTGCGCGGTTCCCGGCTGCTCGTCGCGCTCTGACCGTCGCACAGCCGCAGCGCGGCCTCAGCGATCGCCGTACACAGGCAGGAGGAAGCACTCCGAGAGGTCGAGGCCCGGTCGCTTTGCCTGAACCTCGAGCTCCCAGTAGCGCGGCGGATCCGAGACGAGATCGTTGCCCAGTGCCTCTTCGGTGCCGGGTAGCCGGAACTCGAAGCTCGCACGGCCGTGGTCACCGACGTGCGACGTCGCCGTCTCGTCGTGGAGCGCGTACGAGACCTGCTCGATGTGAATCTGCGAGCCGCGTCGGCGGTGGAGGAAGGTCTCCGCCACGCAGCGAAGATGCCCCGTCACCTCCTGCCCCGGTGAGAGCATTGCCGGCGCGACCAGCTCGAGGCGGATCGCCTCTCCGAGCCGGAGCGGAATCGTCCCGCATTCCAGACGAAGCCTGCCGAAGCGGAGCCAGCGGAGCCCGCGAAGCGCGAGTTCGCCGATTCCCAGGAGCAGCACGAGATCGAAGATTCCGAGGACGATCACCGGAATCCAGAAACCGTGAGAATCCGGGCCGTCTCTCGACAGCATCTCGGTTACGAAGGCAACGTGCAGCGGCACGAGAAGGCTCGCGAGCAGCGTCATCGCCATCGCGTTGCGGCGAAGCGCCCGCGTACCATCACCGTAAAGGCGGCCGATGGGATCCCATGGATGATCGGCGCGCCATGCGGTTCCCTCTCGCGCGATCTCGGAGGCCCGGCGCTGGCGCCATCGCGATCGGCTCGTCCAGGAGAGCAGGTAAACACCCGCCGCCGCGAAGCCGATCGCGATCCAACGCATCGCGAACAGCTCGCCGCCCTTCGGGAGTTGCGACGACACCGGGATCACCCCGAACGCCACCCCCGCGAGTCCGACTCCGGCGAGGACGAAGACCGTCCCGAAGGCGAAGGGGGGCCCCTTCCCGCGACCCCGGGAGACGTGGCCCGGAATGCGACGCCGCTCGATCTGCGCCACCGGCGGGTCGGTCCAGATCAGATCCACCCCGAGGCCCTCCCGCCCTTCTTTCGGCGGACCGGACTGCACCCGTGAAGGCTGCACCGGATTTCGTGTGGTCGGCGGCGAACGGCGCCTCGCACGGACGCAGAAGCTTCGCGGGCCCCTCACGGAGCCCGGCTCGGGCAGGAAGAGCAGCGGCCGTCGGTGCGCCTCGACGATCGCCGGGGGGGGGATAACCCGGCAACGGGCGCATGACGGGCGTCATACCGCGACCCGCGAGGCCCGGGCGGAAGATACCTGGCGTCCGACGTTTGGACGCCTGGAGGGAGCATGGGCAAGTACACACCCACGGTGCAGATCGGGCTCGATCGAATGCGCGAGATGGCGCGAGGCAAAGTGGACCTCGCGTGGATGGATGCGAATCCGGCGGGCTGGGGACACAGGGTCGAGCGTCGCCCCGGAGAGCTGCGCCTCGCGGACATCGAGACCGGTCACTACGCGCAGATCCCGGAGCACGGCTCGCGCCACGGCAGCATGGCGCCGCGGGGCTGCTTCGTGCCCGAAGGCACGCGCTCTGTCGAGATGTACACCCTCAACGAGATGTCCGAGGTGTGGGCCGAGAACGCGGCCGAGCTCTACGACGAGGCGGTCGTCCGACAGTGGAACTCGGTCACCGACGTCCCGTGGGACAAGCTGCAGAAGCTGCCCGACGACATCGAAAAGGCGGTCTGCCAGATGTGCACGGGCCTCACGGAGGTCGAGTTCGTCGCAGGCGACATGCCGGCGAAGTGGCTCTGCCGGATCAACCACGACTTCCACGAGGTGAAGCTGTTCCTGGCGACCCAGATCATGGACGAGGCCCGCCACCTGGACGTGTTCCGCAAGCGCGCGCTCGCCAACGGCGGCGGCCTCATGATGGCGTCGCCGGGCCAGGAGGAGCTGCTGTCAGCGATCCTCGAAGCCCCCAACTACACCACCGCGAGCGCCCTGATGCACATCTTCGGAGAGGGTTTCGTCCTCACCCTCTTCCGTCAGGGTGAGTTCCTGGCGCCGACGGCGGTGGAGAAGAAGATCTTCCGCCTCTGCATGCAGGACGAGGCGCGCCACGTGGCCTACGGCGTGAAGCACCTGAAGTACTTCCTCGAGCGCCACCCGGAGCGGGAGGACCAGATCCACAAGATCCTCGACGTTGGCGAGCAGGCGATCTTCGCGCTGACGCTCGAGCCGCAGACGTGGGGGCCGAGGGCGATTCTCGCGGGCGGCGGGCTCGCCAACATCGAGCTCGGCATGATGCGCATGGCGTTCATCTACAGCAAGCAGGTCAAGGAGTACTTGAACCGGCTGAACGTCGCGGGCCTCGACCGCGAGCCGCGCCTTTCGATTCCGAAGGAGATTCCGTTCGCGGATCTCGCCGCCTGAGGAGGTGTCACCGCCATGGACAAGGCACTGCGATTTGCCTCGACGCAATGGTTCGAGGCGCTCGCCGCTCGCATGAAGGCCGAGATCGAGCAGTATCGCCGGCTCGGCTCGATCGACTGCACGATGATCGTCAAGATCGACGGACCGCAGGGGACCGAGCTCTCCGAGATCGTATTCGAGTCGTTCGGCGTCAAATCGATCCGGCAGCTCGAGCGTCTCGAGGACGCTCCGCTGCGGCACTTCGTGCTCGAGGCGCCAGGCCGCGTCTGGCGCTAGATGATCGAGAGCATCCGGGCGAACGGCGCGGCGGACCTGAAGCACACGCTCAACTACCTCACCTTCCCAGACGACCCAATGCGCGTGAGCGGGCCCAACCAGCTCGAGACCGACACCTTCTACCGCTACAACGAGAGCCTGCAGCGGTTCTTCGACGGCGCTGCGAGCGTTCCGACGAGCTACGCGTAGGCGGGCAGGCGGACGAGGATCCGGGGTGCTCCGGGTATCAGCGCAGTCTCGGTCGATTCGCGCCCGAAAGCGACCGGACTGCTCGAACCGACTCCCTACATCGAGAAGGACTTCGAGACGCTGAGCATCGGCGGCGTCGTCATGGAGTTCCAGAACACGCCGGGAGCCGAGGCTCCCGTCAGCGAGAGTCCTCGTCCCGCTCGACCACGGGCGCGAGCTCGTCGGCGCATGCAGGAGCCCCAGGGCAGTGCTTCGCGAGCGCCGCGAGGAGCGCCTCGGGGTCGACCACGGCCTCGGGGGAGTAGACGCCGGGAGCCGGTCTCGTGCGCAGCAGCGTCTCGGCGGCGAGCGCCGCGGGGATCGCCGTGGCGCCGTCCATTCCCGGAGGCAGGCTCGTCACGTGGCACCCGACGCTGACGCGCCTCCCGCCTCGTTCACCGCGCAGCCACGCAAAGAAGGGTGGGAGCGAACCTGCGCCGGCGAGGAGCAGCCCGCGCGCTGCGGCGGCGAGACCTCGCACCGTTCGCGGCGCGAGAAGCTCCGCGGCGGCCGCCTCGTGCGTAAGGACGCCCGCGTCGAGATCCTTGCCGACGCTCCTCAGGTAGGCCGCCGTCGCCGGCCGAAGCAGCATCGCGTTGGCAGCGCGCCCCCGAACTCCGAGCGAGTGCAGCAACGTGAGAGGCTCGGGATGTCCGACGGTGTAGACGGTGCCGCGACCCGCGCCCGGATAGTCGATCTCGACTGCCTCGAGCGGCGCGCGCTCGGCGAGGCGCCCGTTCTCGACCACGCGGATCCGCCCCGAGATCTGCTCCATCAGGTGTACGGCCGCCGCCGACGGTCCGTGCGAAGCGCTGCGAGCCGCATCGCGGAGGTCCGCGTCGCCGCCGGGAACGTTCGCGCCATCGAGCGGCCAGACGGTGAAGCAATCCTCGACTCGATCGAGCCTTCTCGCCGCGCGCGCGGCGAGAAGGTTCGAGACGCCCGGGCTCGCTCCCATCCCGATCACGGCGAAGATCCCGGCGCGACGGGCTCTCTCGTCGAGCGCGAGCATCGCAAGCGTCGGCTCGGGATCGTCGCAGATGTCGAGATAGGAGGTCCTCGCGTCGATCGCCGCCTCGAGCGCCGGCACTCCGAGTCGGAAGAACGGCCCCGCGCAGTTGAGCACCAGATCCGCGCCCGCAAGGAGAGCGCGAAGCGCAACCGGATCGAGGACGTCCACCGTGCGAGCCTCGACCCGGGCGCCGTTGCTGGTCAGCTCACGGGCAAGCGCTGCCTCGCGCTCGCGGCCGATCAGGGCGCGGACGAAAATCTTCTGCAGGCTGGTCGAGATGTGCTTGAGCGCCAGGAAGAACAGCACGCTCAGCAGCGCCATCCCGACATAATAGGGGTTGCCATGGGCCGCCAGCGCGATCGTCAGCGGA
>CAYOIG010000854.1:0-5326 GCA_964403915.1 uncultured Myxococcaceae bacterium | reverse complement strand
GCTCGCGCCGGCAGCCTTCGGTGCCGGCGCGAGGATCCGGTGATCCGGTGTGACGCGCAGCTTCGTCCCGCCCTGCATCATCTGACGCACGAGGCGCTGCGGGTCGATGCGCGAGGCCGGCCCGGCCGTCAGCACCAGATCGCCCCGGCTCACCTCCACCGCTGCCACGCCGAGCTTTCTCGCGAGGATCTTGAGGCGGATCACGTGCAGCAGATTCTCCGCCTCCGCGGGCAGGTGTCCGTAACGATCGAGGAGCTCGTCGCGGATGCGGTCCACGTCCGCGTCCTCGCGGCTCGACGCCAGCCGCTTGTAGAGCACGAGGCGCTGGCTCACGTCGGGAACGAACGTCTCCGGCAGCTTCGCCGCGACCGGGAGCCGGATCTCCGGATCGACCTCGATCTGCTGCGGCTGTCCGCGCAGCTCGGCAACCGTCTCCTCCAGCATCTGCATGTAGGCGTCGTAGCCGAGGGCCGCGAGATTGCCGCTCTGCTCGGCGCCGAGCAGGTTGCCCGCGCCGCGGATTTCGAGATCCATGCTGGCGAGCCGGAAGCCGCTGCCGAGCTCGGCGAGATCCTGGATCGCCTGGAGGCGGCGCTCGGCGTCGGGCGTGAGGCTCTCCTCGCTCCGCACCAGCAGGTAGGCGTAGGCCCGGTGGGCGCTGCGCCCGACTCGCCCGCGAAGCTGGTAGAGCTGCGCCAGGCCGAGGGCATCGGCCCGGTTCACGAGGATCGTGTTGGCGCGCGGGATGTCGAGGCCACTCTCGACGATCGTCGTACACAGAAGAACGTCAGCCTCGCCGTGCATGAAGGCGAGCATGCGCTTCTCGAGCTCGTGCTCGCTCATCTGACCGTGCGCCACCAGCAGCTTCACCTCGGGCACGATGCGGCGGACGAGATCGGCCATGGCATCGATGCTCTGCACCCGGTTGTGGACGAAGAAGACCTGCCCGCCGCGGCTCACCTCGCGCAGGATCGCCTCCCGGATCACCGCGTCCGAGAAACGACATACCTGCGTCCGGATCGAGAGCCGGTCGACCGGCGGCGTCTGGATCACCGAGAGGTCGCGGATGCCGGTGAAGGCCATCTGCAGCGTACGCGGGATGGGGGTCGCCGTGAGCGTCAGCACGTCCACGGTCTTCTTGAGCTGCTTCAGCCTCTCCTTGTGCGTGACGCCAAAGCGGTGCTCCTCGTCGATCACCAGCAGGCCGAGGTCGCGAAACTGAACGCCCTTCTGCAGCAGGCGATGGGTGCCGATCACGACGTCCACGGTGCCGCGCTCGAGCCCCTCGCGTACGGCCTTCGCATCCTTCGCGCTGCGGAAGCGCGAGAGAGATTCGATTTGCACCGGATGGCCTTCGAAGCGCTTGCGGAAGGTCTCCTCGTGCTGCTGCGCCAGGATCGTGGTCGGCACCAGCACGGCGGCCTGCTTGCCCTCCATCACCACGCGAAAGGCGGCGCGCACCGCCACCTCGGTCTTCCCGTAGCCGACGTCGCCGCAGACGAGACGGTCCATGGGCCGCGGACGCTGCAGGTCCGCCAGCACGTCCTCGATGGCCGAGAGCTGATCGGGCGTCTCCTCGTGCGGAAATGTCGCCTCGAACTCTTCGAGGTGCCGGTCGCGCGGGGCGTACGCGTGGCCCTCGGCGAGCTCGCGCGCCGCGTGCAGCGCGAGCAGCTCCTGTGCCATGTCGCGGATCGAGCGGCGCACCGAGCGTTTCGCCTTCTCCCAGGTGCTCCCGCCCAGACGATCGAGGCGTGGCGCATGGCCGTCGGCGCCGACGTAGCGCTGGATCAGGTTGAGGCGATGGACGGGCACGAAGAGGCGGTCGCCGCCTTCGTACTCGAGGCGCAGGAACTCGCCCGATGCGCCCCCGAGCTCGAGCGGAACGAGACCGCGGTAGATGCCGATGCCGTGCTCGGCGTGCACCAGCGGATCGCCGGGAGCGAGCTGGGCCAGCGCCTCGATCGCGGCGCTCTCCATGAGCGACACGCGCGCGCCGCGGTGCCGCTCGCGCGGGCCGAAGATCTCCTCCTCGGTGACCACGGCGAGTCGCTCGAGCGGAAGCGAGAAGCCTTCGGAGACCGGCGCGACGCGCACCTCGATGCGCCCCGGAGACGACCAGCGGCCGATCGGCCGGGCGTCCGTGGCGACGCGCACCGGAACGTCGTAGCTGGCGAGCAGCTCGCGCAGTCGCTCCGCCCCGGAGAGCACCGGGGTCGCGAGCGTCACGCGCCAGCGCTCCGCCACCCACTCCCCGAGCCGGTCGACGAGCGGGGCGAGCGCCTGCTCGCTCGTGCGCGCCTTCACGAGCGCGCGGCGCAGCTCGTCGTGACCGTAGGCCCGCACGGCGTAGCGCTCGCCGCGGCCTGGATCTCCGGTGATCTCGAGGCGCTCGAGAACTGCGGGCCGTCGCGCCTCGACACCCTGCAGGAGCGCCTCCGCCGGCATCAGCAGCTGCTCGGGAGCACAGACGAGGCGCCCGCCCGTGCGGGCCGCGTCGAAGCCGGTGAAGGCCTCGCCGGTGTAGCGCAGGAGACGTTCTCGCCCGGCGGCCGCGTCGTCCACGACGACCAGCGTGTCGTCCGGAAGAAAGTCGAGGAAGGTCTCGAGCGCCGGCTGCAAGAGCGGCGCGAGGGCCTCGGCGCCGGGCGGCACGGAGCCGCGCAGCAGCGCGTCGATGATCTCGTCCACGTGCCGGGCCGGCACCCGCTCCGACTCGGCCAGCGCCCGGATCTCGTCCGAGCGCTCGATCACGCGGGCTCGCTCCAGCAGCAGCTCGCGCGGCGGCGCGCAAACCACGCTCGGCAGACTTCCCTCGGAGCGCTGGCTCGCGGCATCGAACGCTCGAATCGATTCGACCTCGTCGCCGAGCAGCTCGATGCGGATCGGGCGCGCGGCCTGCGGCGGAAAGACGTCGAGGATGCCGCCCCGCACCGAAAGCTCGCCGCGCTCCTCCACCAGCGGCATGCGCGCATAGCCGGCACCGATCAGCTTCTCGACCAGCGCATCGCGATCGAGGCTCTGACCCACCGTGAGGCGGACCGAGCGAGCGCGCACGGCTTCCCGTGCCGGAACCCGCAGCGCGAGGGCGGTCCAGGGCGCCACCACCACGGGTGCGGGCTCGCGCGCAGCGCTCTCATCCGCCGGTGCTGCCGCTGCCAGCAGCCGGTAGAGCACGTCCATGCGCTGCGCGACCACGAAGGGCTGCGGTGAGAAACGGTCGTAGGGAGGCGTGTCGTGGCGCGGGAAGGCCCGCAGCCGAGCGCCGGCTCCCGCCTCGCCGAGCATCGACCGCAGGTCGTCGAGCAGCGCGTCTGCGGCCTTCGAGGCAGGCGTGAGACAGAGGACGGGCCGATCGCCGTGGGCCTCCGCGAGCGCTGCGATGACTGCGGCCCGTGCGCCACCCCGAAGGCCCGTGAGATGCACCGGCCCCGTGCGCGCGAGCACGCGGGCCACCACGTCTGCGAGGTCGCGAAGCGCTGTGGGCTGCGGATCGGCCCCGGAGGTCATCAGTCCAGGCGCCCGGCGCGGTAGCGCGCGACGCGCGCCTCGAGCTCGCGGGCGAGCTGCTCGTTGCCGAGAGCACGGGCGACCGCCGCTCCCCGGCTCGCGGTCCGGGCCGCCTCGAAGAAGCGTCCGCGACGGGCCTGCGCCAGGGAGAGCGTGTAGAGCGGCTGGGGATTCATGGCGCCGCTCTTCTCGACGGCCCGTGTGGCGAGGCGCAGCGCTTCGTCCGGCTCGGCCTCCGGCAGCTTCGGATGCGTGACGAGCAGCCACGCCAGGTTGTTCATCGCCGGAACGAGGTTCGGGTCGAGGCGCAGCGCCGCACGGAGCTGATCCGCGGCCTCATTGAAACGCCCCTCGTCCTGCAGCACGGCGGCGAGGTTGCCGCGCACCACCGGGTTGTCGCGGGCCACCGCGAGAGCTCGCCCGAGGAGCGCGACGCCGTCACGCCAGTAGCCGACCTGCCGGAACGAGACCAGGCCGAACGCGAGCAGGATGGCCGCTCCGAGCGCGGCGAGCGCCGGCCGAAGTCGCGGCCACCTCGCGGCTACTTCACCCGCGGCCCACACCGGGAGAATCGAGAGCCCGATCAGCGGCAGATACGTGTAGCGATCGGCTCGGGCCTGGGAGCCGACCTGCACGAGGCCGATCACCGGGACGAGCATGCCGACGAACCAGAGCCAGCCGACGAGGATCCACGGACGCGTGCGGCGCTCGCGCAGCGCGACGAGGCTGACAGCGACGAGCACGAACAGGCCCGCGAGGCCGGCGCCGAGCGGAGGCTCGCCGACGGGGGTTGGATAGAAGACCGCGAGCCCGGCCGGCCAGAGGCTGGTGCGGAGATAATCGAGAAGGGCCGCCAGTGCGTTCACGATCCGTTCCGTCAGCGGGAATGCCTCCGCACTCACCGTGGCTCCCGAGCTGCCCTGGGCCACGACGCTGATTGCGCTGGCGAGCGCCACGAGCACGAAGAGAGGCAGCTTCTCGATGACGGCCGCGCGCAGACGCGCCGCATCGAACGTGCCGTCCGGGCGCGTCAGGCGCGCGAGAGGCCAGAAGTCGAGGAGCAGCAGCACGCAGGGCAGCGTCACGAGCGTTGGCTTCGAGAGCAGGCCGGCCGTCACGCACAGTGCCACGACGGCCTGCCGGGCAGCGCTCGGCCGCCGGGCGTAACGCAGGTGCGCGATCAGCGTGAGCATGAAGAAGACGCCGGAAAGCACGTCCTTGCGCAGGGCCGCCCACGCCACCGACTCGACGTGCAGCGGATGCAGTGCGAACACCGCGGCGATCGCGGCGCTCCTCCACACCGCTCCGGTCATGCGCCGGAAGGCATGGAACAGCAGCACGCTCGAGATCGCGTGGAGGGCCACGTTCTCGAGCAGGATGTAGCGCGCGGTGAGCCCATGGATCTGAGCGTCCGCGAGCTGGGTGAGGACGGTCAGCGGGATCCAGTTGGCCACGATCACGCTGCGGAAGGCCCAGATCACGCCCCGCGCGGAGAGGCCCTGCCGCAGGCCGGCATTGCCGACGATCACTTCCTGATCGTCGAAACGTACGAAGCCGTGACCCTGCACCTGCGCGTAAACGGCCGCGACGGCGAGCGCGAGACCGACTCCAATGAGGAGCGGGAGACGCCGGCGGGCGATGTCTTCCCCCTGGTCTCCGGGCTTCGCAGCGTCGTTCGGCACCGCGACGTGGTAGACGAGGCTCGCCCGGAAATCAAAGCCAGCGCCGCGGGCGCGCGGCCGCGGGTCGCACGGCTCGCCTGCGGCACCGGTCGAAGCCCGCCGGCACCCGGGATCGAGACCCGGGCGGAACGTCC
>CAYOIG010000853.1:0-2177 GCA_964403915.1 uncultured Myxococcaceae bacterium | reverse complement strand
CCCGATCGCGCCGCCCATGAGCTGTGTGAGCCGCTTCGAGATCGCGAGCCCGAGGCCCGTGCCGCCGAAGCGTCGCGTGGTCGAGGCGTCGGCCTGCGTGAACTCCTCGAACAGACGCGGCTGAACCTCCTCGGGAATGCCCGGCCCGGTATCCTGCACCTCGAAGCGGAGACGCGGCGGATCGTCGGCTCCCGGTTCGCGCGAGACGTGAAGCGTGACCCGCCCCTCCCGCGTGAACTTGACGGCGTTGCCGGCGAGGTTGAGGAGCACCTGCCGCAGGCGGGCGGCGTCCCCCTGCACGCACGCCGGGACGTCGCTCTCGATCTCGCAGACGAAGGCATTCCCCTGCGCCGAGGCCCGCTCCGAGAGCAGGCCCACGACCGTCTCCAGCAAAGCGGCGAGGTCGAAGGGAGCGCTCTCGATGCTGAGACGTCCCGCTTCGATCTTCGAGAAGTCGAGGATGTCGTTGAGGAGCGTGAGCAGCGCCTCGCCCGAGATACGGATGATCTCCGCCTGCTCTCGCTGCTCGGGCTCGAGAGGTCCGTCGAGCAGCAGACCCGTCATGCCGATCACCGCATTCATGGGCGTGCGGATCTCGTGGCTCATGGTGGCGAGAAAGTCGCCCTTGGCGCGGCTCGCGGCCAGCGCCGCCTGCCGCGCCGCCTCGAGCGCCACCTCGGCCTTCTTGCGCTCGCTGATGTCGCGCACCGTAACGAGGCAGTTTCCCGTGGCGCACCAGCTGTAGCGCGCTTCGAAATGGGCCGTGCCGCTCGCGAACGCGATCGCGTACTCCACGGGCCGCACCTCTCCGGTGCGTCGCGCCTCCGTCATCGCCTCCCAGACTGCTGCCACGTTCTCCGGTGGCACGACCTCTTCGATGGTGTGCCCGAGCACCTGCTCGGGCGGAAGGAAGAAGTCTTCGGGGCGAGGCGCTCGGTAGTCGACCCAGACACCGTCGGGCGTCACTTCCAGCAGAACGTCCGGCATGGCGGCCAGAATCGCCCGGCTCCGCTCCTCGGCCGCACACAGGCTCTCCATGGCGAGCCGGCTCTCGCGCACGCTCTCCTCGAGGGCCTCCGCCTGCGCACGCTGGGCCGTGACGTCGCGCGTCACGCCGGCGATACGAAGCAGCGCACCGCGCTCGTCCAGGACCGGAACGATGCGCGAATGGACCCAGCGGACGCAGCCATCGGGGCGCACGATGCGACAATCGACCTCGAGCGGCTCGATCGGGTTCGAGCGCCAGACGGCGAGCATCCGGGCCTGGTCGTCCGGATGCACGACCTCGAGCCAGCCGCGGGCATCCGCGCCAATCGCCTCGAGAGGGCGGCCGAAGACGCGCTCGTAGGCGGAGCTCACGAAAGCAAAGCGCGGTGCGGCGCCGCCCTCGATCAGCCACAGCACGTCGTCGATGGCTTCCGCGAGCTGCCGGAATCGCGCATCGTTCTGCCTGTCGGGGGCCTCGGCGCGGTGCCCAATGGGACGCGTGATGGCGCGACAGCGCCCCCAGAGATCGGCGCCGCTGCGCAGGAGCGCGCGAGCGACCCGCTGGCACAGGGCGACCCCGACCCGACTGCTGCCCAAGAGTCCCCCTCACGGATCACCGATCCGGCGGACGAAGCCTCGCCGGAGGCATCGGTAGCGTCCGCGCTGCTCTTGAGACGTGAGGGCCGGCTGGCAGCCCACGTCGGGGTTTCCCTCGACCTAGACGGCCGGCTCGCTAGCGGCACCTACCGGAGCCGCGGCGGCGGAGTCGACGAGATCGTCCGCCAGCACGAGACGCAGCGCGCGCAGACGCTCGAGCTCCTCCTGCTGTGTGCGGAGACGCTCCTTCTTGGCATCGAGCTCGCCTCGCAACACCACGTAGAGACGGTCGTGCGCGGCGACCTTGCGGCGCTGCCGCTCGGCGTCGACGCGCGCGGCAACGAGCTGCTCCTCGAGCGCCAGGACACCGGCCTCGGCGGCCGCCGCACGGCGGGCGAGAGCCTCGTCCCGGGAAGGCTCCGGCGGCGTAGGCTCCTTGGCCACGGGCTGCGGTGGAGGAGGCGCCACCACCACGGGCGGCTTCGGCCGCGGCACCTCCCGCAGGCGTTCGATCTCCGCCTCGGCACGCTGCAGCTCGGCGTGCATCGCGCGCGCGTCGGCCTGCGCGAGGCGCACCTTCTCCTCCAGCTCGC
>CAYOIG010000852.1:0-3042 GCA_964403915.1 uncultured Myxococcaceae bacterium | reverse complement strand
GTAGTCCTCGTCGGCGACCGCGGCATGCTCACGGCAGCTCGCATCCGCGAGAACCTGTGCCCGGCGGGGCTGTCCTGGATCACGGCCCTGCGGGCGCCGGCCATCGATGCGCTGCGCAGCGCGGGCTCGCTTCAGCTCTCGCTCTTTGACGAGAAGGATCTTGGCGAGATCACCGATCCGACCTACCCGGGCGAGCGGCTCGTCGTGTGTCGCAACCCGCTGCTCGCCGAGGAGCGAGCCCGCAAGCGCGAGGATCTGCTGGCCTGCACCGAGCGCGATCTGGAGCGCCTCCGCGCGCAGGTCGAGGCCGGCAAGCTCCGCAGCGAGAAGGCGATCGGCCTGCGGGTCGGACGCGTGATCAACCGCTTCAAGATGGCCACGCACTTCGTGCTGCACATCGCGCCAGCCAGCTTCGGCTTCGAGCGCGACCAGGGGAGAATCATGCAGGAGGCGGCGCTCGATGGGTTCTACGTCCTGCGGACCAACGTGCCCGAGACCCAGCTCGACACCGCCTCGGTGGTGCAGAGCTACAAGTCCCTGAGCCAAGTCGAGCGCGCCTTCCGCAGCTTGAAGACGCTCGACCTGCACGTGCGGCCGATCCATCACCACACGGAGCAGCGCGTCCGGGCGCACGTGCTCCTGTGCATGCTCGCCTACTACGTGCAGTGGCACATGCAGCGTGCCTGGGCTCCGATGCTCTTTACCGACGAGTTCCCGCCCGGACGTGCGGGAAAATCGCCCGTCTCCCCCGCCCGGCGCTCCGCGGCCGCCGAGGCCAAGGCTCACACCAAACACCGCCCCGACGGGCAGCCGGTCCACAGCTTCCGCACGCTCCTCGCCGAGCTCGCCACGCTGGCCAGAAATCGCGTCCGACCCGTCGACGCCGACGACACCGCAAGCTTCGAACTCAAGACCACCGCCACGCCGCTTCAGCGCGAGGCGCTCGAGCGTCTGGGCCTCATCGGACGCGTGTAGCCAGAATCAAACCATCGATTCTCCGTGAAACCACGCAGAATCAACCGCTTGCCTCGGGTGCGCCGAGGAACTTCGGTCTAGCTCATCGCATATGGTAGTGGCCCACGGAGTCCGGAGGTGTCACCAAAACGCGTGAAATCTGGCAATTTCCCCGGGGGAGAGCCTAGAGGCGCGAGTCGGGCTCGCGGCGCGCGGCGATCCGTTGCAGCGCTGCCGGCCAAGGCTCCTCTACCTCGAGATCTTCGTAGGCGAGCACGCGCAGCTTTCCGCGCACGGCCTCGAGCAGCTCGCCGGGCCGGACCAGGAAGTCCGGATTCGAGGGCTTCCGGAAGCGCTCGTTGCCCGCCGCGAACGTCTCGTAGAGCAGGAGACCGCCGGGAGCCACGGCCTCCACCAGCGCGGCGAGCAGCGGGCGATGCAGGTAGCGCGTGACGACGACCGCGGCGAAGCTGCGGCCGGCGAGCGGGAAGGGCGCGCCCGACTCGAGATCGAAAGCGAGCGCCTCGACGTTCGGATCGTGCACGAGATCGCCAAGGCCCGAGAGATCCCGGTCGACTGCCGTCACGGGATGGCCACGCGCAGCGAAGAGCCGCACGTGACGGCCGCTGCCGCAGGCGAGATCGAGGACGGCTCCGCCGGGCGCGACGAGGGGCGCGAAGCGCTCGATCCACGGCGAGGGGGTGTTTCGAAGGGAGTGTTCACTCATGCAGACCTCAGCGTGAGCAGCATACCGCTTCCGCACACACAGCCGGCGTGCCCTTGAGATGCCCTCGGCCTCGTCTAGACTGACCGCTCTTAGGCTGGGCGGGAGTGGGCGGGGCGTCCGCGCCGAGCGAAGGAGCGCGATGACGTCGCCGAGCGTGGAGCGCGCCGGGCTCGTCTTCGCTGCGCTCTGCGCCCTGAGCAGCGCCTTCGTGCCCGGTGTGGCGAAGCTCAGCACGGGGCAGGCCGATCCGCTCGCGGTGGCTGCGCTGACGACGCTCTTCGCCGCGGCGGCGGCGGCCGTGGTGCTCGGCGTGCGTGGCGAGCTGACGCTCCTGCTGCGCCGCGAGCTGGCGCCGCGTCTGGTGCTGATCGGGGCGCTCGGGACGACCCTCGCGTTCTTCCTCTACTTCCAGGGCGTACGCCCCACGAGTGCCATCGATGCGGCGCTCTGCCTCCAGATCGAGCCCGTGTACTCGATCCTGGTCTCGTGGCTCGTGCTCGGACATCGGCCGACGCTCCGGCGTGTCGGGGCCATCGTGATGCTGCTGGCCGGGATCTTGCTGGCCGTGCGCGAGTCTGGCTTCCAGGATCCCCTCGGCGTCGCACTGCTGCTGGCAACGCCGCTGTGCTGGCAGGCCTCGCACCTCGTCGTGTTGCGAGGGCTGCCCGGCGTGGCGCCGCCCGTGCTCACGGGAGCCCGCTATCTCTACGGCGGCCTCCTGCTCTCGGCCGGCTGGCTGGCGAGCGGGGGCGCGGCGTCGCTCCCGAGGGGCGATGCGCTGGCGAGGCTGCTGCCGGTGCTGGCGATCCAGGGCGTAGTCTTGAGCTACGTCGGCACGCTGCTCTGGTATCAGGCCATCGCCCGCCTCGACCTCGCTCGCGCGACGGCGATCGTCGTGCCCTCCGTGCCCGTGCTCTCGCTGTTCGTGACCTTCGTGCTCGTGGGCGAGGTGCCGACCGCCGCGCAGTGGGTGGGCATGGCGCCGCCATTGAGGGCAGGCCCTCCCCCGGGATAGGTCCGATAGCGCCTTATCGGACGTAACCCGCAGAGCGCCCGCTTCTTTTTCCTAGGCGCAGGAACTTCTTCGAGCAGATGAAGGGCCGCGGCGCCCGCATCGTGGACAAGACCGACCTGCGCTCCGTCACCCCCGATGCCGACGGCAAGGATCGCTACGTCCTCATCGACTGCGTGGGCGTCTGCGAGCAGGACCTCTCCGAGACGGCGCCGCTGGAGCGCGCGCGCAGCATCTCGTTCGAGAAGCTGCTGCAGGCCGTCGGCGCCGGGAGCAAGGATCCCGACGTGCTCGCGACCCTGGCCGGGCGGCTCGCCCGCATGGATCGCCGCCTGGGCGCGCCCGAGAC
>CAYOIG010000851.1:0-4221 GCA_964403915.1 uncultured Myxococcaceae bacterium | reverse complement strand
CGGCGGCCGGTTTCGCGCACCGCCTGCCGCACGACGCGGTGCAGCCGTTCGCCCAGGGTGGCGAAAGGCAGCGCGCGCATGCGCATGAGGTCCTGCTGCAGCCCGCGGCCGATGCGCGCCTGCTGCTGCAGGGCGGCGCCGGTCTCGTCCAGGTTCCTGGTGAGCGCCTGCTGGATCGAGGCGGCGTCGCTCAGGCCCTCGGCCATCATGCGCGTGAGCTCCTGCAGGCGCGTGTACCGGTCGAACTCCAGCGGGTCGAAATCGCGGTCGCGCTCGTCCAGCACGGAGCGGCGCGATTGCATCTGGCTGTCGGCCTGGACCTCCACCTCGCGCAGCTGGCTGCGCAGGCGCGCGACGCTGTCCTCGAGGTCGCCGAGCGACTGCTTCGCCAGCCGCAGCTCCGCCTCGATGCGCGAGCGCGCGATCGCGACCTCCCCCGATTCCGTGATCAGGAGGTCCAGCGTGTCGGCATTGACGCGCAGCATGGCCGCAGCCCCGGGCAACGGGGGCTCGGCGACGGCCTCGGGTGCCGGTGCGGGGACGATGCGTTCCCGCATGCGGTCGAGGTCGGCGCTGATCCGGTCCAGCTTCGCTTCGAGCTCGTCGAAGAGTCCCGGCGGCAGCGGGCCCGCTTCCTGCGCCGCTTCCACCTGGCTTTCCATGAGGTGGGTCAGCTCGCCGAGACGGATCGCGCCGGCCATGCGCGCGCTGCCCTTCAGCGTGTGCAGCGCCCGCTTGAGCGCGTCGGCGATGCGCTGGTCCCCCGGCAGCGCCTTCCAGTCGCGCAGGTCGCCCCCGATCTGCGGCACGAGCTCCGCGGCCTCTTCGAGGAATACCGGCAGCAGATGCTCGTCCAGGTCGTCGCGCAGGAGGCGCTGCGCCTTGTAGCGCGCGGTCATCTGCTGCAACCGGCCGAGCACCTCGCCCGCCTCGCCCGGCGGCTCTCCGCGCGCGAGCGCTGCCACCATGCCCTGCAGCGTCTCGATCACCGTGCCGGCGAGTGCCACCTCCGCCGGCTGCACTGCACGGCTGGCGAACGGGATCCACTGCTCCAGTGCGCCGGAGAGCTCGGCCAACGCCGCGAACCCCGCCGTGCGCGAGCTTCCGGCCAGGGTGTGCGCGGCGCGGATGAAGTCGTCCGGCAAGGCCGCAGCGGGCCGGTATCGGGCGGCCAGCGTCGCGACGTGGCCGGCGGCTTCGGTCAGGAAGACCTCGCGGAAGGCCGGCCGCGGCGCTTGCGTTCCGAGCGCGCGCGCCCGGTTCGTGATCGCATTCGCATCGACAGCGACCGGCTGGCCCTTCCCGATCTGCGCCACCCAGCCCGCGAGGCAGCGCGCGGCGTCGCCGGCCAGCTCGAGCAGTGCGGGAGACGCCGGCTGGCCCTCCTCCAGCCAGCGGTTGATCACCTGCTCGATCTCCCAGGCGACTTCTCCGAGGTCGTTCAGCCCGACCATCCGCCCGCTGCCCTTGAGCGTGTGGAATCCCCGGCGCAGGGTCGCCAGGGCTTCGGTGTTGCCGGGCTCCGCGCGGCAAGCCGGCAGGGCCGCGTCGATGCCGGCGAGGACCTCGCACGCCTCCTCGAGAAAGACCTGCAGCAGTTCCCCGTCCTGCGCCGGCGGGGCGGGTGCCTGCGGCTGCGCCGGCGGGGCGGCACGCTGCCCGGGCCGCTCGAGAAAGTACTCGATCGCCTGCTCGCGCGGTTCGCGCCCCTGCAGGCAGGGTTCGAGGTAAAAGCCCAGCCCGCTCAGTCCCTCGGCGATGCGATCCATGTCGATCTCGCCGGGCGCGTGGATCATGGTCTCGCAGGCCGTCAGCACCGCGCAGGCGCGCTCGAGGCCGAGCACGGTCAGCGCGCCGTGGATCTGGCGCAGCTGCGCGGCGAGGGCCGGCAGGCTGGACCGCTCCGCGGCTCCGCGCGCATACGCGTCCAGCACCTGCTCCGCCTGCTGCAGGTTGGCGAGGATTTCCCGGGCGACCTGCGCGCGCAACTGCGTCGCGCTGATCTTCTGCGTGAGTTCGGCGTGCGGCCCCGAAGGTGGCTCTTCCGCGAGCTTGCCCGCGGGCGGCAGCGCGCCCGGATCGGGGGCCAGCGGCTGCGCCCCCGGCAGGAGCCCGTCGAGCCGGAAGCGCTGCCGGACCTCCTTGAGCGCCTGCGAGCCGGCGCCCGCGCAGGCGATGGCGTAGAGCAACTCGCGCAGGAGCGGCTCGCCGACCGTCCGCGATCCGGCGGCGAGATCGCGGATCTGGATGTCGAGCTTCTTGCCCAGCGCCTTGGCCCGGGACAGCCATTGCGCATCCCCGGTCTCCCGCAAGGCGTCGACCAGCGCGCCGGCGACCCACCAGAGCGCGCGCCGCTCGGGCAACTGCGCCGCCACCGAATGCATCGCGTCGAGGGCTGCGCGCATCTCCTCCAGCCCGCCGGGCCCCTGCCGCAACCATGCGAGCAGCCCGCGCTGGAAACGGGCGCGCTGGGCGAGCAGGAACGCGGGCAGCGCGGCCGCCTCCAGCCTGGCCGGCCGGGGATGCGCCGGCGCCGGCCTGGTCAGGTCGGGGAAGAACAGCTCCTGCTCCGCGCAGGCGTTCCTGCCCTGCAGGCCCGCGAGCTCGCGGTAGGCCGGATACAGGCGCGCCGGCACATTGGGCTCTCCGCGCGCCACGCCGTCGACGAACTCCTTCAGCGCGAGCACGCCGCGATCGAGCACGCCGAGCGCCGCAGCGCCGCGTGCGACACATTCGGGCGCCGCGAAGCTGCCTTCGAGGGTCTCGCAGAATTGCGTGGCCCCGGCAAGTCCCACCATGTTCAGGGCGCCGCTCACCTGGTGCAGGTGCTCCGCGCAGGAGCCGAGCAGCGCGCAGTCCCCGGGAGCCGCCGCGATCCCGGCGATGATTCCCCGCACCCGCTCGAGGGCCTGGTCCACCTCGGCAGTGATCCAGGACAGGGTCGTGGTGTCGACCAGGGAGCTCATCAGGCCAGGCGGAATCCGGCCACCGACTTCTTCAGCGCCACGGCGAGCTCGGTCAGGCGCGCGGCGGAAAGCGCCGTCCTCTTCGTGCCCTCGGTGGTCAGGTGCGTCTCGCCGAGGATCAGCTTCATGCTGGCGGCGACCTGGGTCGCGGAGACCGCCTGCTGCTGCGTGGCGCCGGAGATCGCGGTGATCAGGCCGGCGAGCCGCGTCGAGATCTGCTCGATCTCGTGCAATGCCCGGTCGGCCTCGTCGGCGGTCTGCGTGCCCTCCACCACTCCGCGCGTGCTGCGCTCCATCGCCTCGACCGCATCCTGCGTGTCGCGCTGGATGCTGCGCACGATGGCGGCGATGTGCTTGGTCGCCTCGGCGGAACGCTCGGCGAGCCTCTGCACCTCTTCGGCAACGACGGTGAAGCCGCGTCCCGCCTCGCCGGCCGACGCCGCCTGGATCGCGGCGTTGAGCGCCAGGACGTTGGTCTGCTCGGTGATGTCGGAGATGAGCTGCACGATCTCGCCGATCTCCTGCGAGCTCTCGCCCAGGCGCTTGATGCGCTTCGAGGTCTCCTGGATCTGGTCGCGGATCTCGTTCATGCCGCGGATCGAGTTCTGCACCGCCGTCGCGCCCTTCCCGGCGGCGCTGAGCGAGGTCGCGGCGACTTTCGCGGTGTCGCCCGCCTTCGCCGACACGGCACCCATCGACTGCGCCATCTGCGTCACCGACTGGCCGGTGCGCCCGATCTCCCCCGCCTGGCGCTCGGTCGCCTGCAGCAGCTGCCCGGCGACCGCCTGCGCCTCCCCGGTGGCCTGCGTCACCTGCTGCGCGGCGTCGTTGATGCCGATCACCAGGCGGCGCAGCTCGTCGATGGTGTAGTTGATGGAGTCGGCGATGGCGCCGGTCACGTCCTCGGTCACCCTGGCGCGCACGGTGAGGTCGCCGTCCGCGAGGCTGCCGATCTCGTCGAGCAAGCGCAGGATGGCGTCCTGGTTGGCGCGGTTCTGCCGCTCGCTCTGCTCGGCGCGCCGGCGCGTGTCGTCGACGTAAACCTTGCCGATCAGGAGCAGCACCAGGACGGCCAGCACGGACACCACCCCGAGGGCGACGAAATTGATGCGCCGTGCGGCAAGCTCGCCCTCGTAGCCCGCGCTCAGGCGCTCGGCCGCGCCGAGCAGCGTCTCGCTGTCGTTGAACAGGTCGCGGGTGGCGCGCTTCGCGTTGACCAGCCTCTGGATGTTGCCGAGGATCCGGCTCACGCCAC
>CAYOIG010000850.1:0-2568 GCA_964403915.1 uncultured Myxococcaceae bacterium | reverse complement strand
GCCGAGGCCTTCGAGCGTTGGAGCCGGCCCGGAGCGCCGCAGGTGCGCCATTCCCACGCGTTTCTCGCTCCCGTCGTGAGCGGCATCCGGAGCCGCGCACCCGAGCTGCTCGAGCAGCTGCTCGGCGCAGGGGCAGAGATCATCGGCTTCGAGCGGATGGCGAGGGCCATCTTCTCGGGCGCACGTTTCGAGCCGGGCGACGAAGAGATCGCCCTTCTCGGCGTGCGCCGAGTCACCTTTGAATGGGTGCTGCGTCGCCACATCCTCGGCCTCGGCCGCATCGATTTTCGCGACGCAGTGGCGGTGCAGGGCCTCACGGCGAAGCCCGGCGCCGACGGCCTTCCGCACGTGACGGGCGTGCACGTCTCGCGTTCGGACGGGAGCCGGGAGACGCTGCCGGCGGATCTCGTGGTGGATGCCTCGGGCCGCGGCTCGCAGCTCGGCCGCTGGCTCGAGGCGATCGGTGCCCGGCCCCTGCGCCAGGAGTCCGAACCCTGCGGCATCTTCTACAGCTCTCGCTTCTACCGGCTGCGCGAAGGAGCCGTGGCGCCGACCCTCGACGGCATCACGGGCGCCGATCTCGGCTACCTGAAGTGCGGAGTCTTCCCCGCCGACGCCGGCACCTTCTCCATCACGCTCGCGGCGAGCCCCGACGATGCGCCCCTCGCGTGCGTCGCCCACGAAGCGGGCTTCGAGGCTGCGGCACGGGCCATTCCGCTGGCCCACGCCTGGATCGATTCGTCCCGCGCGCGGCCGATCTCGAAGGTGCACGGCATGGGGCTGCTCACGAACACGCGCCGCTTCTTCGTCGACGGGGGGGCGCCGCTCGCGCTCGGCGTGTTCCCGGTCGGCGACGCGCTGCTGCATCAGAATCCGCTCTACGGCCGCGGCTGCACCCTCGCCTGGATGCACGCGGAGCTTCTCGCCGAAGCGCTGCGCGAGCATCCGGACGATGCGCGCGCCTTTGCCCACGCCCTCGACGCGGCGACCCGGAGCCGGCTCGTGCCGTGGTTCGAGCTCGCCCGCAACCAGGACCGCGACGCCATCGAGGCCGGCGCGGCACAGCGGCGCGGTGAGGATCCCGTGCGCGTGCAGCGTGACGACGGCAGCGTGGACCCGAAAGGCTACGTCCGCTCGCTGGTCCGCGACGGCTTCCTTCCGGCCCTGCGCGAGGATCTCACGCTGCTCCGATTCTTCATGCGCATGATGACCATGCTCGATCCGCCGGCGGAGCTGCTGAAGAATCCGGCGGTTCTCGCGCGCGTGCTGGAGAGCTGGGCGCGCAGGCACGAGCGCGTGATGCCGCGCCTCGGGCCGACGCGGGAGGAGATGCTCGGCCTGCTCGCCGCAGCGGCGTGAGCGTGTAGGCTCCGGGCTCCCGACACGGAGGTGAGATGCCCGTCGATCCCCTGGTCCGCTCGCTCCTCGATGCCATGGCAGCCACCAACCCGGCGCCCATCACCGCCATGACGCCCGGACAGGCGCGCGAGATGTTCGAGAAGCTGCGCCTTCCGCTGCCCGGGGATCCAGTCGCGCGGATCGAGGACCGGCGCATTCCGGGCCCGGCCGGCGAGATTCCGCTGCGCGTCTACGCGCCGGAGGGCGCGCGCGGCGTGCTGGTCTACTTCCACGGCGGTGGCTGGGTGATTGGCAGTCTCGACAGCCACGACGCGTCGCTGCGCAGCCTGGCGAATGCCGCGGGCTGTACGGTGGTATCGGTCGACTACCGGCTGGCACCGGAGCATCGCCATCCTGCGGCGGCCGAGGATTGCTACGCCGCCACGTGCTGGGTGGCACAGAACGCGCGCAGCCTCGGCACGGAGACCGAGCGGCTCGCGGTGGGGGGCGACAGCGCCGGCGGCAACCTCGCGGCCGTCACGGCGCTCCTGGCGCGCGAGCGGAGGGGGCCGCGGCTCTGCCATCAGCTCCTCGTCTACCCCGTGACCGACCACGATTTCGAACGCGAATCCTACCGGGATCACGCCGAGGGCTACTTCCTCGGGCGCGAAGACATGCGCTGGTTCTGGAATCACTACGTTCCCGAGCGTGCGCTTCGCGATCTGTTCACGGCCTCGCCGCTGCGCGCCGGCGATCTTTCGGGTCTTCCGCCCGCGAGCGTGCTCACCGCGGAGTTCGATCCGCTGCGCGACGAGGGCGAAGCCTATGCCGCGCGTCTCTCGGAGGCCGGCGTGCCCGTCCGCCTGACGCGCTACGCGGGCATGATCCACGGCTTCTTCGGCATGGCAGCCATCCTTCCGCGCGGACGCGAGGCCATCCTCGAAGCGGCCGGAGAGCTCCGTGCCGCCTTCGCCGGCTGATCCCTCCCGCGTGCCGTCCCGGGCCTACACCTTCGAGGGTCGGACGATCACGCTGCCCTGCGTCGTGCGCGACGCGGCCTCCGGCGCAGCAACCTACCTCGTGGACGCCGCGGCCGCGCGGCGGCTCCTGCCGCACGCGGGGCTCGACGTGGTCGAGCTGCTGCCGGGCCGCGCGCTGTTCTCGATCGCCTGCATCGACTACCGCGACAACGACCTCGGCGACTACAACGAGATCTCGCTGGCCCTCTTC
>CAYOIG010000849.1:0-2087 GCA_964403915.1 uncultured Myxococcaceae bacterium | reverse complement strand
TCTGGAGCAAGATCGATGCCACGCCGTCCAGCCTGCAGCTCTCCGGGCAACCCCTCTTCCAGGCGTCTGAATTGCGTCCTGCGCCCGGACTCGGCGGAAGCTCCGCCCCGGCGGAAGATCCTGCGCATTTCCCTCGATGGGGCCTTCGCTTCACTGCCTCCACGTGCCCGGGATGCGCGCCTGATCCGCCTCCCCGCCGAGCAGCTCGAGATCGCGCTCGAGGTCGGCCAGCAGGCTCCGCAGCCGTGCACGCTCGCGTCCGTGGCTCGCCTGGGTGTCGCCGAGCGCCTGCTCGACGGCGCGGCGCCGGCCGTCGAGGCTCGCGAACTCGGCGCGCCACTGCGCCTCGCTGCGGCCACCCCGAATCAGCCCCTGCTCGGCGAGATCATTCGGCCGCAGGCGCACGAGACCCTGCGCCGCATCGATCTCGTAGGTGAAGTGGTTGAAGAAGGAGAGCCCGAGCAGCCCCACGGAGAGGCTGCCGCTCACGCTCGCCGGCACACCCTCCACCCGTGCGCCACCGAGATCGACGGCATCGAGCGTCACCACGGGATTCTCCACCACGCCGTTGGCCGTCGCGTAGCGAACGCGGCGCGTGTCGGGACCGATGCGCAGGCCGAGCTCCTCGGCGACGGTCTGCGGCAGCAGGACGTCGCTGGCGCCCGTATCGATCAGAAACGGCGCCGTCACGCGATCGTTGAGGCGCACGGCGACCATCATGCTCGTGCCCGCCCGCGCGACCTCCACCGTGTAGACCGTCGGCCCGGCCGAGCCCCGCCGCGGCGCTGGCGCCGGTGCCAGCGCTGCCGGGGCCGCACCCGCCCGCGGCAGCATGCCCGACGCGGGCGCCTTCGCGGCACTCGCCTTCTCGGCAGCGCCCCGCTGCTCCGCCGGCACCTCGTGGAGCTCGGTCGTGAAGTGCGGCTGGCCGCTCGCATCGACCCAGCGATAGACCTCTGCGCTGGAGGCCGGCGCAACCGCGAGCCAGAGCAGCAGGCCGCAGATCCAGGCCGAGCGCATCCACGCACCTCCGCCCCCCTTCTGCTCGATCGGCCTCCAGCGCGCGCGGCTTGACGGCCGAGGCTCAACGCTGCGCAGCGCCTGCACACGCCCTGCGCAGGCGCTGCCTCAGCCGGCCGCTCCCGCCTCCGATTCGCGCTCCGCTGCATGGAAGAAGCCATGGATCACGTCCGCGTCGCGGGGCGAGATGCCCGGCACCGCGGCCAGCGCCTCCGCGCTCGCCTCGCGCACCGCTCGCAGGGAGCCCAGCACGCGCAGCAGTGCGCGTCGCTTGCCCGGTCCGATTCCGGGCAGCTCTTCGAGGATCGAGGTCAAGCCGAGCCTGCCTCGCAGGGAGCGCTGGAACTCGATCGCAAAGCGGTGCGATTCGTCGCGGATCCGCTGCAGCTCCAGGAGCCCGCGTGCACTCGGCGCGAGCACCACGGGATCCTTGCGTCCCGGCAGGAATATCCGCTCGGCCTTGAGCCCACCCGAGCGGCGCACGCGCTGCGTCGGGCTCGCGGCGTCTCGCTCCTTCGCGAGCCCCAGCAGATCGACCGTGAGGCCGGCGTCCCGCAGCACGGTACTCGCCACGCTCACCTGCCCCTTGCCGCCATCCACCATCAGCAGATCCGGCAGCGGCTCGCGCGCAACTCTCGCCACGCGCCGCCGCAGCACTTCACGCAGGCAATCGAAGTCGTCGCCTCCGGCGGCCTCGCGAATCCGGTAGCGCCGGAATCCGGTCTTCACCGGTTTGCCATCCTCGAAGACGACGCGGCTGGCCACCGGCAACGCACCGCCGAGATTCGAGACGTCGTAGCACTCGATGCGCCGGGGCTGGCGCGCCAGACCGAGCTGCTCCTGAAGTTCGCGCTGCGCCGCGGCAAGGCTGTCGCGCGCGTCGAGACGCTGCGAGAGCCCGAGCTCGGCGTTGCGATCGGCCATCTCGACCAGGTCGTGCGCCCGGCCCCGCTGCGGCGCCCGCAGCGCGATACGCCGCCCTGCCCGCTCGCGCAGCAGGGCCGCAACGGCGCCGTCGTCCCGCACGGCGACCGGCGTCAGCACCTCGCGCGGGATCTGGCGGCCTT
>CAYOIG010000848.1:0-2108 GCA_964403915.1 uncultured Myxococcaceae bacterium | reverse complement strand
TCGGCCTGGCTGCGACAGGGCGCCGACGTGCTGGGAGTGCCCGGGCTCAGCCTCGTGTTGCTGCTCGCGAACGAGGCCGTGCTCGCGGCGTGGCGCGCCGCGCGCTCCGCTGAGGCCGCGGCCGTGCGGGCACGCAGGGCGCTCGCGCCGCTCGGCGCCGCCGCTCTCCTGGTGGCCTCGCTCGCCGCCTACGGCGCGCTGCGCATCGCGCAGGTCCGCGAAAGCGCGGGGGGAGCCACCCTCGCAACGGCCGGTCTCGTGCAGGGCAACATCAGCCGTTACGGACGCCTCGCGCAGCAGCTCGGCACCTACGAGGCAACGCGGTCGATCCTCGATACCTACTTCCTGCTCTCGGCCGAGGCGCTCGCGATGGGCAAGGCCGACTTTCTGGTCTGGCCCGAGACCGTGTACCCGACCACCTTCGGCACGCCCAAGAGTGCGGACGGCGCTGCCTTCGACCGCGAGATCGCGGCCTTCGTGGCGCAGACGGGCGTGCCGCTCGTCTTCGGCGCCTACGACACCGAGGATGGGCGCGAGTTCAACGCAGCGATCTTCCTCGAGCCCGAAGGCCCCGCGCGCACGGGCTTCGATGTCTACCGCAAGGCGAGTCTCTTTCCGCTGACGGAGCGCGTCCCGGCGTGGCTCGACTTCGAGCCCGTCCGCCGCAGCCTTCCCTGGCTCGGCACCTGGTCGCCGGGCTCCGGGCCGGCCGTGCTGGCGCTCGATCTGCCGGATGGCCGGCGGCTGCGCGTCGCGCCGCTCATCTGCTACGACGCGGTCGACCCCGCGGTGGCGCGAGGCGCCGTGCGCGAGGGTGCGGACCTCCTGCTCACGCTCTCGAACGACTCCTGGTTCGCGGAGGGGGCTGGCCCGCGCCTGCATCTCGTCACTTCGGCATTCCGGAGCATCGAGACGCGCCGCCCCCAGGTGCGCGTTACCAATACCGGCATCTCGGCGGTCATCGACGCGACGGGCGAGATCCGCAACGTGCTGGGCGTGCACGTGCGCGGCAGCGAGGTCGCAGCCGTGCCGCCGGGAGCGGGTGAGACCCCGTTTCTCACCCTCGGCGGCGCTTTCGGCCCGCTGGCGCTCGCCGCCGGGGTCGCGCTGGTGCTGCCCGCGGGCCCTCGGAGGGCTAGTCTCCCGGCCCGGCCGCGGGCCGACCGATGAGGAGGAAGCATGTCCCAGATCCAGCGAATCCAGGAGATCCTCGGTGCCGAGGGCACGGGGCTCCTCGAGCACAAGTGCCAGACCATCGACAAGAGCATGCTGCAGCTCCCGGGCCCGGACTTCGTCGACCGGGTGCTCGGGCCGAGCGATCGCAAGCCGGGCGTGCTCGGAAATCTGCAGCGCATGTACAACACGGGGCGGCTCGCTGGGACGGGCTACCTCTCGATCCTTCCGGTGGATCAGGGCATCGAGCACTCGGCTGCGGCCTCCTTCGCACCGAATCCGATGATGTTCGATCCGGAGGGGATCCTGAAGCTCGCGGTCGAGGGTGGCTGCAACGCGGTCGCGAGCACCTACGGCGTGCTCGGGATGATGTCGCGGCGCTACGCGCACAAGATCCCCTTCATCGTGAAGATCAATCACAGCGAGCTGTTCAGCTATCCGAACACCTTCGATCAGGTGCCCTTCGGCAACGTCCACCAGTGCTTCGAGATGGGCGCGGCGGGCGTCGGCGCGACGGTCTACTGGGGCTCGGAGGAGTCGCGGCGTCAGCTCCAGGAGATCTCGGAGGCCTTCGCCGAGGCGCACGAGCTCGGGATGTTCACCGTGCTGTGGTGCTACGTGCGGAACAACGCCTTCAAGACCAAGACCGCCGATCATGCGGTCTCGGCCGACTTCACGGGTCAGGCCAACCACCTCGGCGTCACGATCCAGGCCGACATCATCAAGCAGAAGATGCCGGAGACGAACGGCGGCTACAACGACCCCGAGCTCAAGGGCTTCGGCAAGACGCACAAGAAGGTCTACAGCGAGCTCTCGAGCGATCACCCGATCGATCTCACGCGCTACCAGGTGGCCAACTGCTACATGGGCCGCATCGGGCTCATCAACTCGGGCGGCGCGTCGGGCTCGACCGACATGCTCGACGCGGTGAAGAC
>CAYOIG010000847.1:0-2722 GCA_964403915.1 uncultured Myxococcaceae bacterium | reverse complement strand
CGGGGGTGCCGATCAAGCTTCGCGGCACGCCGGGTAGCGTTCGGCGCGCGCCGCCGGTGCAGGGGCAGCACACGCGGGAGCTGCTCGCCGAGCTGGGCTATGCGGAGGCCGAGATCGCGCGCCTCGTGGAGGGCGGCGACGTGGCCGAGTCGCAGGAGCGACGGAGATGAACTCGATCACCCGAACCCTGACCCTCGCGGGCGCGAACGCCACGCTCGTACCGCTGTCGATGGAGCACCTCGGCGGTCTGCAGGAGGCAGCGCGCGACGGCGAGCTGTGGAGGCTCTGGTACACCTCCGTGCCCGCGCCGGAGGCCATGGCGGCCGAGATCGAGCGGCGACTGGCGCTGCACGCAGCGGGGTCGATGCTGCCGTTCACCGTCCTGGATGCCACGGCACGCATCGCGGGACTGACCCGCTACATGAACGTCGACAACTCGAGCCGGCGCGTCGAGATCGGCTCGACCTGGTACGCGCGGCGCGTGCAGCGCACCCCGCTGAACAGCGAATGCAAGCTGATGCTGCTGCGGCACGCATTCGAAGCGCTGCGCTGCATCGCGGTCGAGTTCCGCACCCACCGGCTCAACACACAGAGCCGCCGCGCCATCGAGCGCCTCGGCGCGCAGCTCGACGGCATCCTCCGCTCGCACCTGGTCAGCCCGAACGGAACCCTGCGTGACACGGCGGTCTACAGCATCACCGCCGCCGAATGGCCGACCATCCGGGCGCACCTGGAGTTCCAGCTCGTCCGCGAGCGCTGATCGCCTCCGCTCGCTGGGCCGGTCCGTGAGCGGCACCGCGGGGGCGCTCCTCCTCGGGTACGATGGCCTCCGTGAGTACCCTGTCCGCGCCCGGATTCGTCGAGCGAGCCCTCGGCTCGGCCGGAGAGCGGGTGCTCCGGAGCATTGCGGTGCTGCGCGAGATCGGTGCCTTTGGGCTGATCGCCCTCGGCGTGACGGTGACCCGGCTCGGGACGGCGCCGAACGTCGTGCACCCGTTGATCTTCGCGCAGGTCCGGCAGGTTGGCCTCCGGCTGCTGCCGATGACGCTCTATCTTGGCGTCGCACTCGGCCTCGTCATCATCGGACAGACCGTTGCGCTTCTCACCCGCGTGGGCGCGCAGCAGTACGTGGGCACGGTGATGGTGACGGTGGTGGTCCGCGAGCTCGGGCCGCTGCTCACGGCGATTCTCGTCCTCGCCCGGGCCGGGACCGCCACGGTGGTCGAGCTCGGAACCATGCGCGCGCTGCGAGAGGTCCGCGCCCTCGAGGGCCTCGGCATCGACCCGATCCACTACCTCGTGGTGCCGCGCCTGTTCGGGCTCGCGATCTCGGTCGCCTGCCTCTCCACCTATCTGGTGCTGGCCGTCATCGGGAGCGGCTGGATCTTCGCCTTCCTGCAGGACGTTCCGCTCCGGCCGTCGGCCTACTTCGGCCAGCTCGGTGACGCGCTGCGCTGGCTCGACTTTCTGCTCTTCGCGCTCAAGACCTCGCTCTTCGGGGTCGTGATCGCGGTGGTCTGCTGCTACCACGGTCTGGCCAGGCCGCTCGGCTTCTTCGACATCGCGAAGGTGGCCGAGCGCGCCGTGGTGGAGGGAGTGATCGCCTGTGTGCTCCTCGACGTCCTCTTCCTGACGGGGTACGCGTTCGCATGAGCGGAGAGGTGCTGGTGACGCTCGACGGAGTGTCGGCGTCGGCCGAGGAGGATGCCGGGCGCGCCGTGGTCCGCGACGTCACGTGGAGCATCGCGGCGGGTGAGTGGTGGGCGGTCTGCGGCGAGGCGGCGTCCGGCAAGAGCTCGCTGCTGGCCGCCGCGGCGGGTCTGGCGCCGCCGCTTCGGGGATCGGTGCGCATTCTCGGCGTCGACGCCTTTGCGGCGCCGGAGAGCGAGCGCGTCGCGTCGCGCCGGCGGGTGGGCTTCGTCTTCGAGGGCTCGGGGCGACTCTTCGGCCAGCTCCCGGTCTGGCAGAACGTGACCCTCGGCGCCGCCTACCACGAGAATCTGGACGCCGACGCAGCACGCTCCCGGGCGCTCGAGAGTCTCGCGCTGGCGGGTCTCGAATCCCTGGCGGATGCGTCTCCCGCCCGGCTTCCTGCCTCGGTTCAGCGCAGGCTCGCGCTGCTGCGCGCGCTGGCCGCCCCGCTGCGCGTTCTCTTCCTCGACGACCCGCTGCGCGGGCTCTCGCAGCGCGACGTCGTGTGGTGGCTCGACTTCCTGCGCCAGCACCGCGCGCGCTGCATGGCCGAAGGGGCTCCCCTCGCCATCGTCAGCAGCGGCTCGAACCCCGATGCCTTCCGCGGGGTCGCCGATCGTTTTGCGTCGGTGGCGGAAGGACGTTTCGAGGCGCAGCCCGCCCCGGGGCCGGGCTAATGGCGATCCAGGATCTCACGCCGCAGCTTCGGACGCGGCTACGCCGCATGGAGAGGGTCGTCGGGCTCTTCGTGATCGTCGCTGCGCTGACGCTTCTCGCGGGCTTCGTCATCTATCTCTACCGCACGGCCGATCGCAAGGGCTGGTTCACGCCGAAGTGTCCCTACTACACGTTTGCCGAGAGCGCCGACGGCCTCAGAGTGGGCGACCCGGTGTTTCTGATGGGCTTCGGCGTCGGCGAGATCACGGTGATCGACGCCGAGCCGCCGAACTCGGGCTACAACGTCTACGTGGGCTTCGAGGTGAAGCAGCCTTACTACGGCTACGTCTGGTCCGACTCGAAGGCCCGGATC
>CAYOIG010000846.1:0-6561 GCA_964403915.1 uncultured Myxococcaceae bacterium | reverse complement strand
GTGGGCCACGACCGGCGGCGCTGAGACCTCGATCCAGCCGCGAAGCTCGCGCTGCACGGCCGGCGCGAGTCGGTCGACATCCTCGAGCACGACGGTGAGCGAGCGCCGGGAGCGCTCGCCGCGCGCCACTGCGCCGATCAGGGCCGATAGATCGCTCGCGGAAAGCTCCGGCTGGCAGGAGATCTGCGCCAGCGCGCCACCCGTCGTGCCACCGAAGGCATGGAGGTAGAGCGCGAGCAATGTTCGGCCCGTGCCGTGCTCGCCACGGATCAGTACCGGCGTGCGCGCGAGCCGCGGATCGAGGGCACGGAGCATCTCGGGGAGCTCGAGACCCGCGAACCAACGCGCGAACCGTGCCGCGACGGCGTCGCGGGAGCGTCGCTCCGAGAGCGGGTCGACCATTCGCTGCGCGAGGGCTGCGCGCAGGAGTTGACGCAGGCTCTCCGTCGATGGCGGGAACACCACGAGATCCACCGTCAACGTGTCGAAGAGACGGCGGGCGTCCGCCTGATCCTCACCCTCGACCACCAGCAGCCAGCGCGCGTGGGCGAGGCGCGGTGCGAAGCGGTGGGCGAACTCGAGCTCCTCCTCGAAGTCACCCGCCAGGCCGAGGATGACGACGTCGGCCGGCGGTGAGCCCTCGAACAGACGATCCGCCGGGTCGCCGAGGATGGTCTCCTCCCCGGCGCCCGAGAGTCGGGCGAGCATGGCACGCCGGCCGGCGTCCCGGTGCACGATCCAGAGCGTGGGCATAGCGGTCGGCAGCCTCGTGCGGACGATCCGGGGGCCGGCGGATGCATCCGGGCGGACCCGATTCGAGCCTACTGACGGCAAACCGTATGCCAAGCCTTCTCTCCCGGAAGCCAGCCGGCAGGATCCCGGGCCAGGCTCGCCGCCGGCCGAGCGATTCACCGGCCTCCGGGTCCGGGCCCCCGGGCCCTCCCCGTGTCCACGCTGCTCCGCTGAAGTACCCGATTCTAGGAAAAACCTTCCCTCCGACGAGCCAGCGTTGGCAGGCGGGAAGGTCGGCAGTAGGCTGGCCCACCGAGGGTAGCGCCCGTGGGAGAGCGTCCGTGGCAGTGATCGACGGTGGCCCCGAGGTCCGCCTGCGCAACGCGTTCGACCGGCCCTACGACGACGCGATCTCGGCGGCGCGCACCTGCTATGCGCCGCGCGTGATCGAGGCCTCGGAGATCACCGAGCGCCAGCGCCGGACCATCGGCCCGCTGACCTTCTCCGCAGGACACCATACGGTGTATCAGCACGCGAGCTTCGAGTTCTCTCTCGAAGGCATCTCGCGACAGCTCGTCTGGAGCTTCCTCCACGCCTTCCCGTTCTACAACACCGAGCAGCAGAGCCAGCGTTACGTGCGCCTCGACGAGGCGCGGGCGCACGTCCCGCCGGCCCTCGGCGGCACGGAGAGAGAGCTCTACGAGAGGGCGATCGAGGGCGCATTCAGCGCCTATGCCGAGCTCACCCGGCGCCTCGTTCCCCTGACACTCGCAGCGCTCTCCGAGCTCTGGCGGCTGGGCGATCGCAAGGGCCAGGCATTCGGGCGCAGCGTCGCCAAGGAGGCCGAGAAGAAGGCAATCGAGACCGCTCGCTACGTCCTGCCCATCGGCTGCCACACCGCGATGGTCTACACGGTGTCGGGCATCGTGCTGCACCGGATGCGGCGGATGGCCGCGGCGTGCGATGTGCCCGAGGAAGCCCGGCGCGTGGTCGATTGCATGCTTGCCGAGGCAGCACGCCGCGATCCGGCGTTCTTCGACGCGGTGGGCGACCCGCCGCTCGATCCGGAAGAGGTCGTCGAGGGGCGTGCCGCACCGCCCGGAGTGGGGGATGCGGCGCTCGGCGAAGCCTTCGACAAGTCGCTCGGCGGGCGCCGCTCGCGTCTCGTCGGCTACGGCGTGCGCGCGCCCGCGGTGGTTGCGAGCGCGATTCGCAGCGTTCTCGGGCGCGCCGATCTCGACGACGCTGCGGCGCTCGCGCTCGTTCTCGATCCCGGGCAGAACCGCTACCGGCTCGAGACGCTGAACGTCGGCGTCCACTCGCCGCTCATGCGAACCCTCGACCATGCGCACTACACCTTCCGCAAGAAGCTGTCGCATACGGCCGATTCGCAGGATCAGCGACACCGGATGGTGCCGGGTTCCCGGCCCCTGCTCTCCCGCACCGTTCCCCGCGCGACCGACGTCGTCGAGCCCGAGCTGATTCGCGACGATCCGGGTTGCCACGCCGTATTCCGCGAGGCCGTCGAGGCGGCCTTCGATGCGCGCGCGCGCCTGCTCGACCGGGGCACCTCTCCCGAGCATGCGCTCTACGTGCTCCCAAATGCGCTGGCCGTTCGCTTCGAGGAGTCGGGCTCGCTGCTCCACCTGCTCCACAAGTGGACCATGCGCACCTGCCTCAATGCCCAGCGCGAAATCTGGGAGGCGAGCATGGACGAGGTGGAGCAGGTGCGCTCCGTTCACCCGGAGCTCGTGCGGCACGTAGGTCCGCCCTGCGTCGTGCGAAACCATCATGCTCATCCGCGCTGCACCGAGGGCTCGCATTTCTGCGGCATTCCGGTCTGGCGGAGCTTCCCGGATCTCTCACGGAGGATCTGATGCGCCGTCTGCCCCGTCTGCTCTGCGTGCTGGCGGTGGTGCTCGCCATCGCGCCCTCCGCACGTGCCGTGGATCTCGCTGGCACCTGGTACGTGCTCGTGCACTACAAGGACGACACCAGCGGCAAGCCCGATGCCCTGCGCTGGGAGGACCGGGTCTGGGTCTTCGAGCGCGACGGCGAGAAGCTCGTCTGGAAGGACTATCCGATCGTGGTCTTCGCAGACGACGAGGGGCGCTTCGAGCGCTCGCGCAGCGGCTACTCGCGCGTGGTCGGGGCGTGGGAGCCGAGTCCGAGCCAGCGGGCCCAGATCCAGTCCGGGCTCGAGATCAACACGCGCGGGGCCAAGACCAAGACCCTCTCCGGCTCCGATGCTGCGGGCTGGAGGACGACCGCGAGCGCCCAGCCCCAGAGCGCGAACTTCGTCACCTACGCCGAGGCTTGGGGCATTCGCGACGCCCCGGGCAAGCCCGTCTTCCTGCGCAACGAGACGCTCGGATCGGCGGCCATGGACTCGCTGGAGGGCGGCACCCGCTTTGCGACGGAGGGCGTGGCCGAGAGCGGCGCCGAGCTGCACGGCAGCTTCGAGCGCGACGGCTCGCGGCACGGGACGTTTCGAATGATGCGCGCCGGCGTCGTCAGCAACGTCGGCAAGGACGGCAAGACACCGAACGAGAAGCAGCGGGAGAAGATCGAGCACCTGATCCGAGAGCAGCTCAAGATCGAGGGGGCCCTCACGCCCGAGGCCGTGAACGAGGCGCTCGACGGTAAGGCGCCGCAGTAGCAGGGAGGCCGAGCCGGCCGTATCCTCCACGCCCGCCGCCCACCGAGAGGGATCCATGACCGCGTCCGAGGAGTCTCTCAACCCGCTCGCGCGCGAGCTCAATGTGGCGCTCGAGACCAGCGCGCCCGAGGTGCTGGCGATGCTCTCGCCCCTCGGTCGCCGCCTCTACTTCCCGAAGGGCATCCTCTCCCAGAGCGCCGAGGCGAAGGCCCGCGCCAAGCGCTTCAACGCCACCATCGGCATCGCCACCGAGGGAGGAGGCCCGATGTTCCTGCCTTCGGTGCAGGCCTTCCTGCACGGCATCTCGCCCGGCGACGCGTTCAACTACGCGCCGCCCGCGGGTCGCCCCGACCTGCGCGAGCGCTGGAACGAGAAGCTGCTCCAGGAGAACCCCTCGCTCCGTGGCAAGAAGTTCGGCCAGCCGATCGTCACCAGCGCCATCACTCACGGCCTTGCGCTGGTAGGCGACCTCTTCGTCGGCGAGGGCGACCGGATCCTGCTGCCGGACAAGCTCTGGGGCAACTACCGGCTGACCTACGAGATCCGGCTCGGGGCGAAGATCGTGACCTTCCCGTTCTACTCGGGGAGGGGCTTCCACACCGATGCGTTCGCGCAGGCGCTGGCCGAGAACGCAGCCGGGCGAGAGAAGCTGATCGTGCTGCTGAACTTCCCGAACAACCCGACTGGCTACATGCCGACGGCGGCCGAGGGCGAGGCGATCACGCGAGCCCTGCTGGCGCAGGCCGCGAAGGGAACGAAGCTCGTCGTGCTGCTCGACGACGCCTACTTCGGCCTCTTCTACCACCTTGGCGGGCCGTCGATGACGGAGTCGCTCTTCGCGCTCCTCGCCAACCGGCATCCGAACCTGCTGGCCATCAAGCTCGACGGCGCCACCAAGGAGCTCTTCGTCTGGGGCCTGCGCTGCGGCTTCGTGACCTTCGGCCCGGGTCGCACAGAGACGGCCGAGGCCACCTGCGCCGCGCTCGACGCGAAGGCGCGCGGCGCGATCCGCGGCGCCATCTCGAATACGCCACAGCTCTCGCAGACCATCGTCGCGAAGGCACTGGCCTCGTCTTCGATCGACGCCGAACGCAAGCAGAAGTGCGATCTACTGCGCGTTCGTGCCGAGAAGGTCTACGAGGTGGCGGGCGCGCCGCGCTTCCGCGAGAGCTGGGAGGTCTACCCTTTCAACAGCGGCTACTTCATGTGCGTGAAGGTGAAGGGCGTGGACGCCGAGAAGCTGCGCGTGCATCTGCTCGATCGGCACGGCGTGGGCCTCATTTCGACCAGCCCCACCGACATCCGGATCGCCTTCTCCTGCCTCGAGGTAGGCGACATCGAGCCCCTCTTCGAGAGCTTGCACCAGGGCGTGCAGGAGCTCCGGGCGGGCTGATCGGGCGCGGCCGCTACGCGAGGCGCTCGAGGTAGGAGTTGGTGCTCGCGCGGATGCGCAGGGCGCGGACCTCCGGGTCTTCTTCGACGACGTGCTCGTCCGGGATGATCCGGAACAGCGGCTGCCCCTTGCGCACGGTGACGCCGTTTTCGCGTACCAGCAGCTCGCGGACGTGGCCCGAGAACGGGGCGTAGACCTTGTTGAACATCTTCATCACTTCGATGATGTAGAGCGGCGCGCCCTTGTCGAAGTGGCCGCCCTCTTCCACGAAAGGCGGCAGATTCGGCGCCTCACGGTTGTAGAACATGCCGCCCATGGCCGCGACGATCTCGTCGGAGCGCGTCGCCGGCGGCGGCACGAGGACGCGCCGCATCGCCTCCTGGAGCTTGCGGTCGAGCAGGCGATCAGGGATGCGGATTCCGAGATCGCTCTCCATCGCGAGATCGTAGAAGCCGACCTTGGCGGCGATCATCGGCAGCACTGCGAGGATCTCGAGTCCGAGCTGATGCCCGGCGTGCGCGGCCCGCACGCGCTCCCACAGCACGGCGTCGAAGCCGAACGACGGCGCCGCCGCCCGGAGGCGCCGATCCAGCTCCTGCCATGCGAGGCCTGCCGGCACGCGCTCACCCAGCTTCGCGTAGAAGGCCAGGGCTGCATCGAGCAGCCCTGCATCGTGATCCCAGATGCGATCAGCGGCAGCCTGGTCGCGCTCGTCGAGGTGCAGGAGCCGATAGGTCTCGGCCAGCACTTCGACCGGATTTCGCTGCCAGACGACGCCGCGCTCGGCGACCTCGAAATCGCAGCGATGCTGTGAGAGCCAGGCCGAGAGATGATGCGGCTCGTCGAAGAGCAGTCGGATCGGTCGCTCGACCAGCGTCTCCTTCAGCTCGAAGACCTTCGCCGTGGCCGCCCGCGCCTCGGTCGCTGCGCCGCTCACCGCTCGCCGCTCGATCTGATGGAAGGCGTAGTCGAGATCGATCGACTGCGCCTCCTGCGCGAGCTCTCCCACCAGCGTGAGGTAGGGCACGACGAACGCGGTCGTGGGCTTGGCCCAGGCGTCCCGCGACTGGAACCAGTGCATGAGCCCGTAGAGGAACTCGTGGTTCGTGGCGAGATCGATGCCACGAATCGTGGTGCGACGAAGCACCTCGGTGAGGTTCGCCCAGCTCTGCTCGCGGCCGTCGCCCGTTGCCAGCAGCAGCGCGATGTTCGAGTCGTACGCGCCTGCGAGGCCGTAGCGCATGAACAGGCCGGTGTCGGGATTCTTGAGCGCGATTCCCTGATCATCGCGGATCTCGCCCGGGATCGGGTCGGACCACGAGATGATGACCCCTCCGGCGGCGGGCTGCAGGGCACGGTCGGTGGCATTGAGCCGCACCTCGAGCGCCGCGCCCTCGCGACGCACCCGAGCCGGGCGCGGGAGACGCTTGCCGTGCCGCGCCACGAGCGCCATCGCCTCGACCAGCGAGTGGACGTCGAATGCTTCGCGCGGATCCTCAGGGTTCTCGAATCGCAGCGCATAGCAGAGCTCCGAGACCCGGTGCTCCACCTGGATGCGCGTATTGACCTCCATGAAGTAGTGGCGGTCACCTTCCACGATGCACTCGAAGGTGGAGGCGCTATCGAGCCTCACGGCCTTCCCGAAGCGCTCGGCCTCGGCTTCCATGCGCCGCAGCACGCGCAAGTCGCTCTCGAGGGCCTTCGCCTTCAGCTCGTCTCCGCTCCTCAGCGCCGCTTCGATCGCGGTCTCGAGGCCTTCCTGCGTGATCGAGACCTC
>CAYOIG010000845.1:0-6533 GCA_964403915.1 uncultured Myxococcaceae bacterium | reverse complement strand
TTTTCTCGCACCCCCCTACCGTGCGCGCGCGGTCATGCATGGGCCGCCTCCCGGGGCTCCCGCCCCTCGGCCGCGCCCGGCCAGCCACCCTCGGGGCGCCGGGTGACGACAGCTCGCGGTCGCCCGCCGGTCGCCTCCTGCTCCACGCGCACGGCGTCGAGCCCCACGAGAAGCGCGAGGGCATCGCGTAGCCGAGACGCCGGAGCGTGACGCCCGAGGCGAGCGTGCAGCTCGTCCATCGGGACCACCTCGCCCGGCACGAGCGCATCGCGCACCCGATCAGCCATGGCGTCGCCCGTCCGCCCTACGAAGATCACGCGCGCCGACGCGTCGCAGACGTCCCACACCGCGAGCGCCGAGACGAGATCCTGCGCGTCGATCTCCTGCGCCTCCCGGAGTAGCGCGTAGAGCATCGCGAGCCGCAGCACGTGGGGCTCCGCGCGCGAGAGGACCGCGCCGACGAGCCCCGGCACGTCCGCGGAAAGCGCCGTATACGCGCCGCACCAGAGCGCCTCCGCCGCGGGCGTCAACCGCAGCTCGCCCGCGCCCTGCGCGGCCTCGATCGCGCGACGCGCCCGAGACGCGAGCGAATCGAGCACGTGCGAGGGGACGCGAGCGGGCAGCGGCAGGTGGCGCTCACGGCGCGTGACCACGATCAGGAACCGATTCATGAGCCCGTTCGCGGCGTCGACGTTCGCGAGATTCGCGTGAAGATCCTCCGGCGTCGTATGGCCGACGATCGACACGTGCGCCTCCGTCGCCCGTGTCGGGCTCGTCTTAGTCAGGGTGCCCAGCGTCCACAGGCCGTCCCATGCGTCGCGCAGGACTGGCGAGAGCGTGTTTCCGTCTCGGGTCATGACGCGCAGCACGCCAGCGAACTCGCTCTCGATCACGAGTAGACGCTTATCCCGCACGCCGTCGTCGACCGTCTCTATTTCGCCAGCGCGGCCCCGCCGCTCGATCGGATCGCGCACGCGATGCACGAGGCCTTCTCCTGAGGAGAGACCAGAGGAGACGCACCCCTGCGCCCACTCGGGCGCCGCGCGCTCCAGGACGGCGAGCGCGATCCCCTTGCCGTCGCCTTTTCGCGCTTTCGCGCTCGCGCCGGCAACGAGCACGTACTCTCCGACGCCATGGCGCGTCGCGCCGACCATCACATGCGGGGCGCGTCCGCACGCCGAGCCGAACGCGACAAGGAACTGCAACGCGATCGGCTCCGGCGCGGCCTCCGTCGAGGCCGAGAACGCCTCGATCACGTCGCCCAAGAGGCCGGGGTACATCTCGCGTGCTCCGCGCGGGATCTCGCTACGCATGTCAGAGGCCCTCCGCGATGGCGAGCCCGAGGCGCCGTGCTCGCTCGCCGCGCCCCTCGGCGCTCGCGAGTGCGAGCCCGACCGTCGCGCGGTAGTACGACGCGGGCCTCCGCGGCAGCCCCGCCCGCGCGCGTGACTCGCGCACGACCGCCTCGATCTCCGGGCCGCGGAGGCCCGCGAGCGCCGCGCACGTCGAGAGGGACGCATCGACGCCAGACGGCGACGTGTCGCGGAGTCCGTGAGCCGATCGCGTGAACCGATCGGCCAGCCGCGTACCGCTGCGCGAGACGAGGCGCAGCACATCCGAGGGCAGCTCGCCCACGCCCTGCGGCGCGTACGCGACGCGCTCGGCCGCGCGATGCTCTCCCGCGAGGGCGAGGAGCCCGGGCGGACACGGGGCCATCGGGACGTCGTCGGGATGCGCCGTCACGTCCCACGCGTAGGCGCGCCCGCTCGCGTGTGGCGACGGAGGCGCCACGACGTAGCCACCCTCGCCGCGCAGATCGAGCCCGCCGTAACCTCCGAGCGCGACGCGGCAGGGCACGTCGCGGTCGGCAGGGTGCCGGTAGTAGTGGTGGGCGCCTCCGCCCCCCGTGAGACACGTCGGGGTGTCAGGGAGTCCCCCGACCCGTGCCGCCAGCTCGCGGAGCGAGTCGTCGCCTCCGTGGCGCGGATCGACGTCGAGCACGACGAGCCCGGACGCGCGGCCCGTCGCGATCGCCACGCCGGCCGCGGGCCAGCGCCGCCACCACGCGCGGATCACGTCCGCGTCCGCGCTCGCGTCGCGGCAGCCGTGCGCCGTGAGCGGCACCTTGGCGCGGACCGGGATCACGGGGCGCCCCCGAGCGGCGTAGCGCAGCGCTGCGGCGAGAGACGAGCTACCCTCGGACCCTACACCGTTCGGCGTCGATTCATCACGCCGAGTCGTCTCGCGATCCGCGCCCGGTCGGTCGCCATGCCGGCCGGGCGCATCCTGCGCCCCCATCAGGCGGCCCGATCGGGCGCGGGGCCCGGGTCGGACGTCGAGGCGAGCGGCTCGCCCATCCACTCCCGCAGGTCGGCGACCGCATACACGACGCGGCGCGTACCGCCCGGCCGGTGATACCGCGGGCCGCCGCCACGCACTCGCAGCGTCGTGAGGGTCGCGGGCGAGAGCCCGACCAGCCGCGCAGCGTGTCGGGTGTCGAGATACTCGGGGTCGGTCACGTCGTGTCCTCCGGCCGCAGGATGCGGCCACGAGGCGCACGCTACGCGTGGCGGAGGAGCGGGGCCCCGGACCTATTTCGCGGGCCTGCGCCCCGAATCAGGTCCGGGGCCATTCCGCCAGCGCCTTGGCGTGCCGGCGTAGGGCGAGGTACTCGCGAACCATCTTGTCTCCGCGGAGGCTGCCTATTCCGCCCATGTCCCAGAACCAGCGGACGAACGGGAGAAGCGGCCCGGGGTCGTCACCCCACCCCCGCGCGATCGGCAGCGCGGAGAACTCGTCCCAGAGCCTCATCGCTTGGAAGAGCAGGAACCTTGCTCCGCGATCCGGCTTCGGCCCTCGGCCGTGCTCCCTTTCGCCCTCCATCTCGGAAATCGCGTAGCGTGCGAAGTCTCCGAGCGTCTTACTCTCGTCGAACGCAGAGTCATGCTTGGTCAAGGAGGCGCTCCGAAGTCGCTGCATGATCGGCGCGAGCGTGGTCGTCTCTCCCGGAGCGCGATCGTCTCTGGTCGCGCGGAGCCACGCCAGGGCGACTCGCTCGGCGGCCTCGTCGGAGAGCTCGTCGGCGGCCTCGGCGTACGCTCTTCCGGCCGCTCGGAACAGGCGCTCCGCCTTCGCGAATCTTTCGAGCTTTCGACGTGTCTCGGCCGAGGGCTCCGGGTGCTCTGCGAAGCTGCCGTCATCGCGAAGGGCCACAAAGGTCCCCAGCACGTCCTCGGCCCGCCGCACGAGCTCATCCTCGGAAGCGTCGGCTTTGAGCGTAATCACCCCGAGGAGTGTCGCTCGGCTCCGAGGTCTCAGCGTGTAGGGGCGCACCCAACCGTCGCCCTTGGGATGGAGTCTCATTCGCACCTCCGCAAGGGTGCTCCGCAAGGGTGAGGCAGCGCGGCAGGCCCGTGCGGTCGGGCTTTTCGGTTGGCCGACCTAGCCGCGCGATCGGAAGCCTAGCCCTTCGTCACGCTTCGCCCTTCGCGCGCGGAAGCGCGATCACCTCCGCGTCGGGCTTGCCGTCCATCGCCGCGGCGATCCGCGCGGCCGCGGTTTCCGACACCAGCCGCAGCGGGTCGGACTGGACGTGCGCGTAGCGCGCGGTCGTGCTCGGGCTCGAATGGCCGAGAACGGCACCGATCACGGGCAGGCTTGCGCCCGCAGAAACGGCGACCGCGGCGAACGAGTGGCGCAGGTCATGGAGCCGAGCGCCGTCAATGCCGGCACGCTTGCAGATGCGCCGCCACGGGTGAAAGAGGCCTGCGAGCGGCTTCCCGGGCGCCGCGCCCGGGATCACGTACCGCGACACGCGCGGGAGCTTTGCAAGCACGTCGAGAGCGGGCGCGTTGAGCGGCAGCGTCTTCGCCCCGGTCTTCGAGTCCGGAAGCTCGGCCACGCCGCGGGCGAAGTCGAGATGATCCCATTCGAGCGCGAGCACCTCGCCACGACGCGCGCCGAGAAAGACGAGCAGGCGAATCGCGGCGATCGCCGAAGGCATCTCCGTTTGCAGCCGCTCGGCGTCCGCGAGCGCACGCCCGAGCCGCTCCAGCTCGTCGGGCGACAAGTAGCGGCGCCGCTTCACTTCAGGGAAGCGCTCCACGCCCTTGGCAGGGTTCGGCTTCTCGCGTAGATCCCACTTCGCCGCGCACGAAAAGAGCTTGCTCGCGAGTGCCATGCAGCGGTTCGCGTTCGTCTTGCCGCTGCGCTTGCCGATCTCTTGGTGAAGCATCTCCATCTCGTGATGCTTCACGTCGGCAACCGGCCGGTGTTCGAGGACCGGGGCCAGGTGGAGCCGCCAGTTTCGGGCGTCACACGCCGCGCTCGCGGGCTTCTTCTTCGCCTTCGCGTGGCGCTCTTCGTACATCGCCCAAAGCTCGGCCATCCGGGGCGCGCGCCGCTTCGCCCTGCGCGTGCTCGACACGTCCACCCCGCCGGCCACCTCTGCGAGCAGCTTCCGCGCCCGCGCGCGGGCTTCGTCCGGCGTGAGCGTCCCCACCTTCGCGAACGTGAGCCGGCGCGTGTCGCCGTTCGGGGTCCGGTACTGGATCAAGAACGAGCGCGCCCCCGACGGCTTCACCCGCACCGCGAATCCCGGCAGGGAATCATCCCAGTAGAACCGCTCCGCAGCCTCAGGCCTAAGGGCGTCGATGGCGCGCTTGGTGAGCTTCACGGCTGCCCCCCTCCGCGTCTCAAGGTAACGCCGGGGAAGCAGGGGGGAAGCAGAAGGACGCAACTCGCAGCAGGATCAGACAATGCCCCGCAGGGGGAAAAGGCGGGAAAGATGCGCTATTTCAATCAGTTAGCAGCGCGCCGCAAAGAGGGGCAGCGACCCGCAAAGAGCCCCGCGTGAGACTGAAAATCGCAGTGTCGGCGGTTCGATTCCGCCCTGGGCCACCACTTCGATCTTGCAGCGCTGCCGCCTCCCGGGCTGCGGCGCCGGACACTTTTCGCCTTCAGGCCGTAGTGGCGGCGCCGCGGCGGCGCTCGGCCTCGGAAGCGATCTGCTTCACCAACGCCTCTCCCCGTGCGAGATCTGCCGCACGAAGCTCGACCACGGCCCAGCCGAGGCTGCCCTTGCGCAGCCGCTCGCGGATCGCGCGATCGCGCCGCAGGCGCTCGCCCTTGTGGAAGGCCGCGCCGTCGACGTAGATCGCAACCCTCGTGCCCTTCACGACGAAGTCGGCGGCGCTGATCGCCCTCTCGCCCTCGCCCGGAGCCACCGAGACCTGCTTGTCGACGGCGAGGCCGTGCCGCTCGAAGAGACGCAGGAACGCGAGCTCGAGCGGGGAGCCGACACCGGCGTCGAAGGCCTCGAGCCAGGGCTTCGGATCGAGGACGTCTCTGCGGTCGAGCGCGACGGGCTCGGGGGGCGATGTCGCGAGCGATTCGAGGTCGGGCATGGCGCGCGGCCACGAGAGGCTCTCGTGGTGGCGCTGGTTGTTGTACGACTTGAGGCAGCGGTAACAGGCCGTCTCGCAGATCGGATGATCGAGATGCTCGATCGTCCGTGCGGCGACGCGGTCTAGCTCGTGCGCAGCGCGCTCGAGGAAGCCCGAGCCGCCGACGGCAGCGTCGACGAAGGTGAGCGCGCCGAAACGCGCCTTCGTCTCGCCGTCTCGCGTCTCCCACATGGGCTCGAGAACGAACTCGATCTCGGGGCCGTCGAGCATGTAGAGCTGGCGCATCCCGATCCGCAGCGCGTAGCCGAGCGAGAGGCCCCAGCGCGCGTACTGGTCGGGCCCGAAGTCGAGCGGCAGGCGCACGAGGAGCCGGAGCGTCGTCGCCTGGCTGCGCATCGCGATCGCGAGCGGCCTCGGGGGCTTTCCCTGCTCGGGGCAATCCCTGGCGTGCCCGAAGGGATCGTCTCCGCCACTGCGGCGCGCCTTCTTGCGGCCCTTGCCGGCGCTACCGCTCTCCTCGGGCACGGTGAGCACGCGGCCGCAGTGCGGGCAGAGATAGAAGCCGCGGCCCTTCTCGTGCAGGTACGGACGCCCCTGCTTCTTCTCCGCCTCGCTCGGGGGCTTCCACTCGTTCACCCAGCGAACGTCCTCGCGTGCGCGAAGCTCGGCCACGGCGCCGGTCGGCAGCACGAAGCGCCCGAGAAGCTCTCCGCCGCGCTGTGGATGGCACTGGACGAGCGACGCGATCGCGAAGCGATCCTCTTCCTCCAGCACGGGCGTGTCATCGCGCACGGCGACGAAGCCTCCGAAGTCGTGGCCGGGGAGCGCGCCGCCGAGGGTCTCGGTCGATCCGCAGCGGGGGCACGAGGCGTGCTCCTGCGCTCCGTAGCGGAGCTCGCAGCCGCGGCAGACGGTGTAGACCCAGGTGGGATTCGGCGTCTTCGGGTTCCACGGCGATGCGAGGTCGAGGCCGATCACGCGCCAGCGGTGTCCGCGCGCGTGCGCCCTCGCATCGGGCTGGTACTGCGCGATGCCGAAGCGCCGCTCGACGGCGACGGGCTCGCCCTCGTCGCGGTCGCGGAGCAGCCGCAGCGTGCAGGGCTCGCTCGGGAACTCGTAGCCGGGCAG
>CAYOIG010000844.1:0-2354 GCA_964403915.1 uncultured Myxococcaceae bacterium | reverse complement strand
AAGAGGAGGCCGGGAACGTGCAGCTCGACACCATTGATCGGGATCCTCCAGTCGCTCGACAGCACCCACAGCAGGCCGCCGAAGGAGACGAGCGTCGCCACCGCGGAGAGCAGCGAGAGCGAGAGGCCGAGCGCGCTGGCGACGAAGTCACGGATGTCTTCGGCGATGCGCTGGTCGGGGTTGTCGAGATCGCCATGGAGCTGGCTCTGGCCGTAGGCTCGGCGGCCGATCCAGCGGTTCGAGAAGTGCGCCGTGAGGTCGCGACGCCAGCGGATCTCGAGCACCTGCCGCACGTAGACGCGGTAGGCGGAGACCACGACGAGCAGGAGCACGAAGCCCACGTAGAGGGCTCCTGCGGTGAGGAAGGCATCCGGCTGACGATGCTCGAGGTCTTCGACGACCTGCCGCTGCGAATCGGCGATGCGCACGCTCGCATAGACCGTGGCGAGCTCGAAGAAGATGGCTCCGAGCAGCAGCAGGAGGCCCCGGATGGCATCGCGCGACAGCCAGTAGACGCGGCCGAGGCGCCAGAGGGCACGGACGAAGCGGCGTCCGCGCAGGGTCGGCTTGAGAGCAGGCGACATGCGGCCTCCTTCCGGTGTGGAACATCGCCACGACCGCGAACGTTCGCCACATGGCGTTCGAAGGAGGCCCGTCTCCGGGCGCCTGCATCTCGCCTGCGCAGCCGCTGCCGGCAGCCGTGCGCGGTGGCTGCCTTCGGCGCCCTGGCCCTACCCCCGCGCCGCGAAATGCGCCGCGCCGAGTAGTGCGGCCTTCGGATTGAGACAGACCCGCACGGGGATACCCTGCAGCAGCGGCCCGAGCCGACCCTTGGCCGTGTATCCCTCGAGAAAGCCTCCCCGCGAGAGGGCAGGCAGGATCTTCGGCGCGATGCCGCCGCCGAGGAAGACGCCGCCCACGGCGAGGAAGCGCAGCGCGAAGTTGCCCGCCTCGGCGCCGTAGATGCGGCAGAAGAGGTCGAGGGCCTCGGTGCACAGGGCATCGCTGCCGGCGAGGCCGCGCTGCGAGATCACGGGGGTCGGGTCGGACGCAGCCTCGAGCGCTTCGCGCAGCTCGGCCGGCTCGCTCGCGAAGCCTTCGTCGCGTAGAAAGCAGTAGACGTTGTGGAGACCGGGCCCGGAGAGGATGCGCTCCCAGCTCACGTGGCCGCCGAAGCGCCGGCCCAGATACGCGAGCAGCGCCACCTCCCGCTCGCCCTGCGGCGCGAAGTCGGCGTGGCCGCCCTCCGACGCGATGGGATGATGCTCCCGGCCGTCGAAGTAGAGCATCGCCTCACCGAGCCCGGTGCCGGCCGCGATCACGGCGACGTTGCCGCGCAGCAGGGGCCGCGTTCCCGCGACGAGGACGTGCTGCTCCTCGGGGCGAAGGAAGAGCATGCCGTAGGCCGTGCCCTCGAGGTCGTTGAGGAGCCTGACTCGCGGCACGCCGGCAGCCTGCGCAAGCGAGCCCTCCTCCATCTCCCAGGGAAGATTGGTCGCTTTGGCGCGGCCGTCGATCACGGGCCCGGCCACGGCGAAGCAGCCCGTCGCGATCGGAACGCGCGGCGCGCTGGCCAGGAACGCGCGCACGATCTCCTCGAGACTTCCGTGCTCCCGGCTCGGAAACGAGCGCTCGGCGAGGGCCCGCAGCCCCCCCTCCGTGCGCTCGAAGAGCGCGAGCAGCGTCTTGGTGCCGCCGATGTCCCCGGCCAGCACCACGCCGCCGGCAGTCGCAACGGAATCCGACATGGATCAGTGTTGCCTCAATCTCGCGGCCGCGGCCTCGTCCGTGAGGAAGAGCAGCCTTCCGGCCGTGGGACGGATGCGCTGCGAGGGCAGGCGCTCGGGATCCGGCGGGCCCTCCAGCACCTCGGCCAGGGGCTCGGCCTTGTCCTCCCCCGCCACCAGGAAGACGACCTCACGCGCGTGGTTCAGCACGGGGTAGGTGAGGGTCATGCGCTGCGCGTCCTGCTGCGGCACCCAGTTCGGCACGCACCAGCGTTTGTTCTCGCGCAGGGCGGCCGTGTGCGGGAAGAGCGACGCGGTGTGGCCGTCCGGCCCGAGACCGAGCAGCACCAGATCGAAGCGCGGCGGCTCGGCGGCAACGCCGAGCGAGAGGCCGAAGACGCGGGCGAGGATCGCCTCGTACGCGAGCGAGGCGGCGTCGAGGTTCGGGCGCTCGGCCTCCATGCGGTGGATGCGCGACGGAGCGAGCGCGAGGGGCTCCAGCATCGACTCGCGCGCCATGCGGACGTTCGACGCCGGATCGTCCGGCGGGACAGTGCGTTCATCACCGAAGAAGATCTCGACGCGCTCCCAGTCGATCGCATCGCGGAAGGGCGGGCTGGCCAGCAG
>CAYOIG010000843.1:0-10274 GCA_964403915.1 uncultured Myxococcaceae bacterium | reverse complement strand
TCGACATCCTCGATCCCACGCCGCAGACGGTGGACGCGCTCATGAAGCTCGAGCTCGCGGCGGGCGTGGACGTGGAGATCAAGCTGTAGCCATGCCGACCGTCGAGCTCGTGACACAGGCCAATCAGAAGGCGGGAACCGTGGAGCTGTCTCCGGCGGTTTTCGCAACGACACCCAAGCCGCATCTCCTGCACGCCGAGGTGCGTCGGCAGCTGGCGAAGCGCCGCGCCGGAACGCACTCGACCAAGAATAGGGCCGCGGTTTCGGGTGGCGGAATCAAGCCGTGGAAGCAGAAGGGAACCGGCCGTGCGCGCCAGGGCACGACCCGGGCGCCGCAGTGGGCGGGTGGCGGCGTCGTCTTCGGACCCGTTCCGCGCAGCCACGGTCACGACCTCCCGAAGAAGGTGCGTCGTGCGGCGCTCCGAGGTGCGCTCTCGCTTCGGGTGACCGAGGGGGCGCTGCGGGTGGTGGATGGCCTGGCGCTCGATGCGTTCAGCACACGGCGCATGGCGGCACTGCTCGCGGGCCTCGGCTACGTCCCGGAGCGGGCGCTGCTCGTGGTTCTCGAGGAAGCGAACGACCGCGTCGAGCGATCGGCGCGGAACCTGCCCTGGGTTTCCGTGCTGCGGGCCGAGGGGCTGAACGTCTACGACGTGCTCCGCCACCCGAACGTGCTGATGACCCGGGCGGCGGTCGCGGTCGTCGAGGCACGCCTCGGCGACGGCGAGCCGGAGGGATCGAAGTGAACGCGCACGACGTCATTCGCAAGCCCCTCGTGACGGAGAAGAGCAACATCGGCCGGGAGGCGCAGAACCTCGTCTCCTTCGCGGTGGACCCGCGGGCGACCAAGCCCGAGATCCGGAGCGCCGTCGAACAACTCTTTTCCGTGAAGGTTCTCGACGTGCATACGCTGCGCATGCCGCGCAAGTCGCGGCGTGTCGGCAAGACCATGGGCTACAAGCCGCAGTGGAAGAAGGCGATCGTTCGGCTCGCGGAAGGCCAGCGCATCGAGTTCTTCGAGGGGGTGTAGGAGCGCCATGCCCGTCAAGGTGTACAACCCGACGTCGGCCGGACGGCGTCAGATGAGCGTCTCGGACTTCGCCGAGATCACTCGCTCACGGCCGGAGAAGTCGCTCGTCGACGGCCGCTCGCGGCAAACGGGGGGCCGCAACGCGAACGGCCGGATGACGTCCCGGCATCGCGGTGGTGCAGTCAAGCGCCTGTATCGCAAGGTCGACTTCAAGCGCGACAAGCACGGCGTTCCCGCCACCGTGGCGGCGATCGAGTACGACCCGAACCGCTCCGCGCGGCTCGCCTTGCTCCACTATCGCGATGGCGAGAAGCGCTACATCCTCGCGCCTCACGGGCTCGAGGTCGGCGCCGAGGTGATGTCGGGGCCCGGCTCGGACATCAAGCCCGGCAACGCGCTCGCGCTCCAGAGCATCCCGCTCGGTACCGTGGTGCACGGCATCGAGATGAAGCCGGGCAAGGGCGCGCAGCTCGTCCGGGCCGCCGGTGTCGGTGCCCAGCTCATGGCCCGCGATGGCAGCTACGCAACGCTTCGCATGCCGAGCGGCGAGAACCGGATGGTGCTCTCCGCATGTCTCGCGACGATCGGTCAGGTCGGAAATCTCGAGCACGAGAACCGGAGCATCGGCAAGGCGGGTCGCTCACGCTGGATGGGCAAGCGACCCCACGTCCGCGGGGTGGCCATGAACCCGGTGGATCATCCCATGGGCGGCGGCGAGGGCAAGACGTCGGGTGGCCGCCACCCGTGCTCGCCCTGGGGCACGCCGAGCAAGGGCTACAAGACCCGCACCAACACGCGCACGGATCGCTACATCGTCAAGCGTCGAGGGAAGAAGTAGATGGCGCGCTCGCTTCGCAAGGGTCCTTACGTAGAGCCGAGCCTTCAGCGCAAGGTCGATGCGCTGCAGCGCTCGGGCGCCAGACAGGTGATCCGCACCTGGTCGCGGCGCTCGATGATCACGCCCGAGTTCGTCGGGCTCACCTTCCAAGTACACAACGGCAAGCTCTTCATGCCGGTCTTCGTGACGGAGAACATGGTTGGACACCGCCTCGGCGAGTTCGCGCCGACGCGGAAGTTCACCGGACACGCCACGGACCGGAAAGTGAAGACGGCGGCCAGGTAGAGAGCGGACGGGTCATGAAGGCGTATCTCAAGGGCTACCGGGTCAGCGCACAGAAGGCGCGTCTCGTCGCGGATCAGATCCGAGGCAGGGGCGTCGAGGACGCCCTCGCGGCGCTCTCTCTTTCGAGCAAGCGCTTTGCGAGGCCGCTCGCGAAGCTCGTGCGCTCGGCGGTGGCCAACGCACAGGAAAAGAACGAACGTGAGAAGGCGGGCATCGACATCGACAATCTGATCGTCGAGACGGTGATGGTCGATGAAGGGCCGCGCTCGTGGCGGATAATGCCGCGGGCGCAAGGCCGGGCGGCTTGGATTGCGCGCAGGAGTGCGCACGTGACCGTCGAACTCGGCGAGCGATAGGAGAGCTGCGTGGGACAGAAGGTCCATCCCTACGGATTCCGGCTGGGCACCCTCTATGGGTGGCAGTCGAACTGGTTCGCGGAGCGCCGCTACGCGGAGCAGCTTCACGAGGACGTGAAGATCCGTTCGTTCATCAAGAAGAAGCTCTATCACGCTGGAATCTCGAAGGTCGTGATCGAGCGGACCGGCGACAAGCTCGTCATCAACATCCATACGGCCCGCCCCGGCATCCTGATCGGGAAGCGTGGTGCCGAGGTGGAGGTGCTCCGCAAGGAGCTCCGGCAGTTCTCACTCCGCGAGATCTTCATCAACATCAAGGAGATCCGGAAGGCGGAGCTCGACGCCCAGCTCGTGGCGGAGAGCGTCGCCCTGCAGCTCGAGCGACGGGTCGCCTTCCGGCGTGCGATGAAGAAGGCCATGACGGCCACCATGAAGTTCGGCGCTGGCGGCGTCCGCATCGCCTGCGCGGGACGGCTCGGCGGGGCCGAGATGGGCCGGCGTGAGTGGTACAAGGAGGGGCGCGTGCCGCTCCATACGCTGCGCGCCGACATCGACTACGGCTTCGCCGAGGCGCGAACGACCTACGGCGTGATCGGGGTCAAGTGCTGGATCTTCAAGGGAGACGTGGCGGACAAGGACATCCGGAAGGGTGCCCTCTCCCAGCGCCTCCAAGACGAACCGGCGAGGTAGAGCATGCTCGCGCCCAAGAAGGTCAAGCATCGCAAGCAGCAGAAGGGGCGGGTGCGCGGCAAGGCGCACCGCGGCAACACGCTCGCGTTCGGAGACTTCGGCCTACAGGCCCTCGGCTGCGCGTTCCTCAGTGCGCGGCAGATCGAGGCGGCGCGGATCGCGATGACCCGGCACGTCAAGCGCGGCGGAAAGGTCTGGATTCGCGTGTTTCCGGACAAGCCCATCAGCAAGAAGCCGGCCGAAACGCGAATGGGCAAGGGCAAGGGGAATCCCGAAGAGTGGGTGGCCCCCGTGAGGGCCGGGCGCATGCTCTACGAGATGGAGGGCGTCACGCCCGCGGTGGCCGCTGAGGCGATGCGTCTCGCGGCGCACAAGTTGCCCGTGCAGACGCGCTTCGTGGCGCGGGAGGAGACGGCATGAAGCCGAAGGATCTTCGGGAGCTCTCGCGGGACGAGCTCTCTGCGAAGTCGAACGAGCTCCGAACGGAGCTGTTCACGGCCCGGATCAAGCATTCGACGGGCCAGCTCGAGAACACGGCAAAGCTGATGACGCTTCGCCGGGACGTGGCGCGGGTCGAGACGATCCTGCGCGAGATGGCAGGAGGCCAGTCGTGAGCGAGCGAGGGCTGCGGCGTACGTTGGTGGGTACGGTCGTCAGCGACAAGATGGACAAGACCGTCGTGGTGCGCGTCGATCGCATGTATCAGGATCCGACGTACAAGAAGTACGTGCGGCGTTATACGAAGTTCATGGCACACGACGAGGACAACGGTTGCGTCATCGGCGACCGGGTTCGCATCGTGGAGCACCGGCCGGTCTCGAAGTCGAAGCGCTGGAAGGTGCAGGCGAAGCTCACCGCCGCGGCGGCCGGGTAGAGCGGCGGCGGGAGGGAACGAGAGATGATCCAGACCGAGTCGACCCTCGAGGTCGCGGACAACTCCGGGGCGCGAAAGGTCCTGTGCATTCGCGTGCTGGGTGGTGCAGGCCGCAGGTTTGCCTCGGTCGGTGACGTGATCGTGGTCTCCGTGAGGGACGCGATCCCGAACGCGCGCGTGAAGAAGGGCGAGGTCAAGAAGGCCGTCATCGTGCGAACCCGGAAGGAGATCGGCCGACCGGACGGCTCCTACATCCGGTTCGACGACAACGCGGCCGTGTTGATCGACAACCAGCGGGAGCCGATCGGCACGCGGATCTTCGGCCCGGTCGCCCGGGAGCTGCGCGCGCGGAAGTTCATGAAGATCATCTCGCTGGCTCCGGAGGTGCTGTAGATGGTCCCGCGCATGCTCACGCGCTACAAGGACGAGGTCGTGCCGAAGCTCTCGAAGGAGTTCGGCTACGGCAACCAGCACGAGGTTCCGAAGATCACGAAGATCGTCGTGAACATCGGTCTCGGAGCGGCGACGCAGAATCCGAAGCTCATGGAAAAGGCGACCGAAGAGCTGGCCGCGATCACCGGCCAGAAGCCGCTGATTCGCAAGTCGCGCAAGTCGATCGCGAACTTCAAGCTCCGAGAGAACCAGAACATCGGCTGCATGGTGACGCTGCGTCGTGAGCGGATGTGGGAGTTCTTCGACCGGCTGGTGAGCGTCGCGCTTCCGCGGGTGCGTGACTTCAAGGGCGTGTCGGCGAAGGCCTTCGACGGCCGCGGAAACTACACGCTCGGTATCCGGGAGCAGATCATCTTCCCGGAGGTCGACTACGACAAGGTCGAGCGCGTTACCGGGATGAACGTGACCGTCTGCACGACGGCAGGAACGGACGCAGAGGGCAAGGCGCTGCTCGCCCACCTCGGCATGCCGTTCCGCCCGTAGCGCAAGGATAGGAGAAGGGATGCTGACCGATCCGATCGCCGACATGCTGACGCGCATCCGGAATGCCGGACAGGCGCGACACCGCGACACGGCGTGCGCATCGTCGCGTGTGCGCCTCGCGGTCGCACGCGTGCTGGCCGAGGAGGGCTTCCTGGGCGCAGTGAAGGTCGAGGCCCGCGAGGGTAAGCCGGCGCTCGTGATGGGTATCCGCTACGACGAGAATGGCAAGCCCCTGATCGATGGAATCCGGCGGGTGAGCCGGCCCGGGCGGCGCGTGTACGTGGGGCACGATGAGATCCGTAAGGTTCGCAACGGCCTCGGCGTGGCGATCGTCTCCACGTCCCGGGGTGTGATCTCCGACCGCGCTGCACGTGAGGCAGGTGTGGGCGGCGAAGTTCTCTGCGAGGTCTGGTAGCCGTGTCGCGCATCGGAAGGCTGGCGGTCTCGATCCCGGGTGGCGTCGAGGTGAAGCAGGAGGGCGGCGCCATGAGGGTGAAGGGCCCGAAGGGGACGCTCGAGGCGGCGGTGCCCCAGGGGATCTCGCTCGAGATCGAAGGAGATACGGCGCGCTTCGTGCGTGGCGACGAGCGCAAGCCCACCAAGGCCCTGCACGGGCTGTCTCGGGCATTGCTGGCCAACATGGTGAAAGGCGTGACCGAGGGCTTCGTCCGGGAGCTGGAAATCGAGGGAGTCGGCTATCGCGCGGAGGTGGATGGCAAGCGGCTCAAGCTGTCGCTCGGCTTCTCCCATCCCGTGCTGATGGACGTTCCGCAGGGGCTCGAGGTGAGCGTGGATCGCAACGTCGCGATCCGCATCGTGGGCATTGATCGCGAGGTCGTGGGCCAGTTCGCGGCGGACGTGCGGGGCGTCAGGCCGCCCGAGCCCTACAAGGGCAAGGGCGTTCGATATGCCCGAGAACGTGTGCGCCGCAAGGTCGGGAAGGCCGGAGCGGCGTAGGAAGAATCATGCAGAGGAAGTCTCGCAACGAGAAGCAGAGTCAGTGGGAGGCGCGCCGCGGCCGCGTGATCCGCAAGATCGGCCGGGGCAGCCGCGTGCAGCTCACCGTGTTCCGGAGTGCCCGGCACATCTACGCCCAGCTCGTGGACGGAGGCACCGGAGCCACGCTCGCAAGCGTGTCGACGCGAACGAAGGCCATCGGCGGCGAGCTCGGTGCCACGGGCAACATCGAAGCCGCGAAGAAGGTCGGGCGAATGATCGCCGACGTCGCGCGTGAGAAGCAGATCGAGAAAGTCGTCTTCAATCGAAACGGCTTCCTGTACCACGGCCGGGTGAAGGCACTCGCCGAGGCTGCGCGTGAAGCCGGCCTTCAGTTCTAGAGAGAAGGATCCATGGCCGAGCGAATCAATCCGAACGACTACGAGCTCACCGACCGCGTGGTCCACATCAACCGCGTGGCGAAGGTGGTGAAGGGAGGGCGTCGCTTCAGCTTCAGCGCCCTCGTCGTAGTGGGGGACGGCAACGGCGTGGTCGGTGTGGGCCTCGGCAAGGCCGGCGAGGTTCCGGAAGCGATCCGCAAGGGCGTGGACCGGGCGCGCAAGAATCTGATCCGCATTCCCCTGGTTGAAGGGACGCTGCCCCATGAGGCGCTGGGCTGCTTCGGAGCCGGGCGCGTGCTGCTGCGGCCGGCGTCGCCCGGCACCGGCGTGATCGCCGGCGGCGGGGTCCGGGCGGTGGTGGAGTCCGTGGGCGTGCGAGACGTGCTCACCAAGACGCTCGGGACGAGCAATCCGCACAACGTGGTGCGCGCCACGCTCCAGGCGCTCGGCCAGCTGCGCAATCCCGAAGATCGCCTGCGAGCGCTGGGACGCCTGTCGTGACGGGGGCACAGAAGCGGATCCGAGTCCGCTACGTGAAGAGTCAGATTGGCTACGACCGTCGCCAGCGAGCCACGTTGCGAGGTCTCGGGCTCTCGAGGCTGCGACAGGCCGTCGAGCTGCAGGATACGCCGGCCATCCGGGGCATGATCGACAAGGTTAAGCACCTCGTCGTGGTGGAGGAGTAGGGCGATGCTGGAACGGCTGAAGCCGAATCCCGGGGCGCGCCACCGCACCAAGAGGGTCGGGCGCGGGCCCGGATCGGGCCATCGCAAGACGTCCGGCCGCGGCATCAAGGGGCAGGGCAAGCGTTCGGCCGGCAACGAGACCGCGCGCCAGTTCGAAGGCGGCCAGATGCCGCTCGCGCGGCGGCTTCCCAAGCGGGGCTTCCACAACCTCTCGCGCGTGACGGTCGAGATCGTGAACGTCGGTGTGCTCGCCGGCTTCGAGGCGGGCGCTCGGATCGACGCCCAGGCTCTCTTTGCGCGCGGGCTCGTCCGCGGGTCGGGGGCGCCCATCAAGCTCCTCGGCGAGGGTGAGGCGCCGCGCGGCGTGATTGTGGTGGTCCAGCGCGCGAGCGAGTCGGCCCGGCGCAAGGTCGAGGAAGCGGGCGGGAAGGTGGAGATCATCGCGTGACGGGCGGCGTCCAGAACATCGCCAGGATCCCCGAGCTGCAGAAGAGGATTCTCTTCACGCTCGGGATGCTCGCCATCTATCGCGTGGGAGCGCACGTCGCGACTCCGGGCATCAACCCGGACGTGATCAAGCAGTTCTTCGACCAGATGTCGGGCTCGGTCTTTGGCCTGTTCAACCTGTTCTCGGGCGGTGCCCTCGAACAGCTCTCGATCCTCGCCCTGGGCATCATGCCCTACATCAGCGCCACGATCATCTTCCAGCTGCTCGCGGTGGTGATCCCTTCTCTCGAGGCGCTGCAGAAGGAGGGAGAGCAGGGCCGGAAGAAGATCTCGCAGTGGTCGCGCTATGCGACCATCGTGCTGGCGCTCGGTCAGGGTCTGCTGCTCTCCTACGCGCTCGAGAACGGACAGTTCGGTGAGGGTGCCGTCAGCGAGCCGGGCTGGAGCTTCCGGCTGATGACGATGCTGACGCTCACTACGGGCACGGCGTTCATCATGTGGCTCGGCGAGCAGATCACCGAGCGCGGAATCGGCAACGGGATCTCGCTCATCATCTTCGCCGGCATCGTCGTCCGCATTCCCTCCGGGCTCGGGCAGCTCGTGGAGCTGATCCGGACCGACCAGTTCACGCTGCTGGGAGCCCTGTTGCTGCTGGCGTTCATGGTGCTCGTCGTCGCCTTCGTGGTCTTCTTCGAGCGCGGCCAGCGCCGGATCCCGATCCAGCACGCGCGGCGCGTCGTCGGCAAGCGGGTGACGCAGGGTGGAATGAGCTACTTCCCGCTGCGCGTCAACACCGCCGGCGTGATCCCGCCCATTTTCGCCTCGTCCATTCTCATGTTTCCGCTGACGATCGCGCAGTTCACCGACTCGCCCTCGGTGCAGCAGTTCTTCCAGGACTACCTCTACATCGGCGGGCCCGTCTACGAGACCGTCTACGTCGCGCTCATCATCTTTTTCGCCTTCTTCTACACGGCCGTGGTGATCAATCCCCAGGACGTGGCGGAGAACATCAAGCGCTTCGGCGGGTTCATTCCGGGCATTCGGCCTGGGAAGAAGACCGCCGAGCACATCGACCACGTGCTCTCGCGAATCACGCTGGTGGGGGCGCTCTACGTGGCGACCGTCTGCGTGATGCCTTCCGTGCTCTCGGCGCAGCAGGGCATCCCCTTCTATTTCGGCGGCACCGCGCTGCTGATCGTCGTGGGCGTCGCGCTCGACACCATCGGCCAGATCGAGGCGCACCTCGTATCCCGCCAGTACGAAGGCTTCGTCAAGGGCACGCGCGTGCGCGGGAGGCTGGGACGCTGATGCTCCGCAGGCTCCTTCTGCTCGGCGCGCCGGGCGTCGGCAAGGGCACCCAGGCCGTTCGGCTGGTGCAGAAGCTCGGCATCCCGCAGATCTCGACGGGAGACATGCTGCGCGCCGCCGTAGCGGCGGGCACCCCGATGGGCCGCGAGGCCGCCGCCTACATGGAGCGGGGTGATCTCGTACCCGACGCCGTCGTCATCGGGGTCGCCGAGGCGCGACTCCAGGAGCCGGACACGGAGCGCGGTTTCATTCTCGACGGCTTTCCCCGCACCACGGAGCAGGCCCAGGCGCTCGACGTGATTCTCTCGCGCCTCGGTCGTCGGCTCGAGCGTTGCGTGGTGCTCTCCGTGCGCGAGGACACCCTGGTCGAGCGGCTGCGCAGGCGGGCCGAGATCGAGGGTCGCAGCGACGACAACGAGGCGTCCATCCGGACTCGGATGGAGGTCTACCGGCGACAGACGGCGCCGCTCATCGAGTACTACCGCGCGCAGGGGATCCTGGTCGAGCTGGACGGAATGGGGTCGATGGACGAGGTGGCCCGGCGCATCGATGGGGCGCTCGCGGCATGATGGCGAATACCGGCACGATCGCTCTCAAGACGCGTCGGGATCTCGTTCACATGCGCGAGGCCTCTCGCCACGTGGGTGAGATCCTCCTCGAGGTGCGGGAGAAGGCCCGGCCCGGGGTCACGACCGGAGAGCTCGGTGACGTGGCCTCACGCGCGATCCGGGAGCGCGGCGTCCAGTCGTCCTTCCTCGGCTACGGGCCCCACGGGCTGCCCAAGTATCCAGCTCCGATCTGCGTCTCGGTGAACGAGGAGATCGTGCACGGGATCCCTGGGCCGAGGGTGCTGCGGGAAGGCGACATCGTGGGGCTCGACTTCGGCGTTTCGTGCAAGGGCTGGCACGGCGATTCTGCCGTGACGGTCCCGGTCGGGCGCATCGGCGTAAAAGCTGCGAAGCTTCTCGAGGTGACGCGCGAGGCCCTGTACCAGGGCATCGCGCAGATGGTGCCCGGCAACCGTCTTTCCGACATCGGGCACGCGGTGCAGGTCCACGCAGAGCGCGCGGGCTTCTCGGTGGTGCGGCAATTCGTTGGGCACGGAATCGGGCGGAGGCTTCACGAGCCGCCCCAGATTCCGAACTTCGGAGAGCCGGGGAAGGGAGCGCGGCTCCTGCCGGGGATGGTCTTTGCGATCGAGCCCATGGTGAACGCGGGCGGCGAAGAAGTGAGGATGCTCGAGGACGAGTGGACGGCCGTGACGGCCGACGGATCGCTCTCGGCCCACTTCGAGCACACGATCCTGATCACGGAGAATGGGCCCGAAATCCTGACGCAGGTGCCGGGCTCGCATTGAGCGCGGCGCGAGGGAGACGGCGGCGATGAAGGTGCGGTCATCGGTCAAGAAGATTTGCGACAAGTGCCGGATCATCCGGCGCAAGGGTGTCGTGCGGGTGATCTGCGAGAACCCCAAGCACAAGCAGCGAC
>CAYOIG010000842.1:0-3459 GCA_964403915.1 uncultured Myxococcaceae bacterium | reverse complement strand
GTCGGCTGGAGCCCCAGCTCCTCCGAGACGCCGATCACCACCAGGTCATAGGCCGCACGCGCCTCCTCGACCACCACCTCGAGCGGATCCTGGCTCACCACCGTCCGCACGCTGAAGCCCGCGGAGCCGGCGAGGTCTTCGGGGGAGAGCCCGGGCGGTGCGGGAGGAAGCGACGGCCCGGGACGAACGACGTGCAGCACCGTGAGCTCCGTCTCGCCCTGCGCAGCGATGCGCTTCGCGAGCTCGAGGGCCCCTAGATCGTGCACCGAGCCCAGGTGGGGAACCAGCACGCGGCGCCAGGGCCGGAAGTGGCGCGGCAGGTAGACGGCCACGTCTGCACGCGCATCGTTCATGACGGAATAGATCGTGCCTGAGAGGATGCTCTGGCGAAGCACGGGCTTGTGCCAGCCCATCAGGATGAGGTCCGCCCCTTTGGCCCGTGCCACCTCCGCGATGTCGCGCCCCACGTTCTGGCTGACGAAGGTGAGCGGCCGGATGCTCGTCCCCTGATCCTCGGCCGCCGCCAGCAGCGGCTGCAAGGTCTCGCTGTCGGCCGGTCGCGTGAGGCGGCCCGGATCGAGCATCGATTGATCGGCCGCCGGAACGAGGTGCAGCGCGTAGATCCGGTCGCGGGCGGTGGGCGCGAGCGCAACGGCCATGCGCAGCAGCTCGGGGCCCGACGAGGGCAGCGCCACCGGCACGATCACCGTGAACGCCTTTGCGTCCTCGGGCGCGCCCAGGGCCTCCTCGCGGATCCGGCGCGCAGGGTAGATCCACTCGAGCAGCGGCGAGGTCATGAACGTGGTGGCGAGCGCCATCAGCACCATCATGGTGAAGAGCGCCGGCGAGATGATGCCGATCTCGAGACCGACGGTGAGAAAGACGAGCTGGATGAGACCGCGGGTGTTCATGAGCGCGCCGAGCGCGCCGGCCTCACGCCAGCTCAGCCCCGTGAGCCGCGCAGCGAGCGCCGAGCCGCCGAGCTTCCCCACCACGGCCACCAGCACGATCAGGCCGCAGTCGATCCACATCTCGGTGCCGCTCACCAGGCCGATGCTCGTGCGCAGCCCGGTCACGGCAAAGAAGAGCGGCAGCAGGAGGACGACCGTCAGGTCCTGGAGCTTCTCGTTCAGCTCGTGCACGAAGCCGGAGTCTTTGGGCATGACCGCGCCGGCAACGAAGGCGCCGAAGAGGGAGTGGATGCCGAGCCACTCCGTGGTGTAGGCCGAGAGCGTGAGGGCGATGAGGGCGAGGGCCAGCACGTCCTGCGTGAGCCGCCCGCGGCTGTGGTAGTAGGCCTCGAGCCGGCGCAGCGCCGGGCGGGCGCCGTAGACCATGAACAGCACGTAGGCCGCCGAGCCGGCCAGCGTGAGGCCGAGGGGCTGATCACCGGCATCGACGCGCACGAGCGCAACGACACCGGCCAGGATCACCCAGGCCGTGACGTCGTCGACGGCCGCGCAGGCGATCGTCGTGGCGCCGAGCCGCGTTCGCAGCAGGTTGCGCTCGGCCAGGATTCGAGCGAGCACCGGGAATGCCGTCACGGACATCGCAGCGCCCATGAAGAGGGCGAACTCGTCGAAGCGAACGCTCTGGTCCGAGAGCCTCGGGTAGAGATGGAGGGCCAGCATCGAGCCCAGCAGGAAGGGCACCACGATGCTCGCATGGCTGGTTACGACGGCCGCCTCTCCGCGATTTCGCAGCAGCCGCGGATCGAGCTCGAGACCGACCAGGAACATGAAGAGCAGGACGCCCACCTGGCTGAGCGGGCCGAGGTTCGTGAGGCTGCCGGGCGGAAACAGCCGGGACGAGAGCTCGGGCGAGAGCCAGCCGAGCAGCGAGGGGCCGAGCAGGAAGCCCGCCACCATCTCGCCCATCACCTGCGGCTGGCCCATGCGGCGGAAGAGCAGGCCCGCGAGGCGCGCCGTCGCGAGGATCACGGCGATCTGCAGCATGAGCGTCAGCAGGGACATGGCGGCACGCGCCTCAGCGCCCGCCCGAGATGCGCTCGGCGCGGAAGGAAACCGGCGCGCAGGCCGCACAGCCGCCCGCCCAGAGCTGGCCGACGAGCTGCGACTCCCGGCCATCCGGGACCAGCTCCGCGGCGAGCTCGAGGGGCGCGTCCGGGCAGGCTGAACGCGCGGTGCCGAGCAGCGGCAAACGCTCGGCGCTCGCCCACAGCCGCGCACCGCGCAGCCTCGCGTCGAGGCGCGTGCGCGACGGATCGTTGAGCGTCACGCCCGCATGGAGGCCCGACTGCGTCACGTCGAAGGCGGGCCCCTCCGGCGCCAGCTCCACGCACGGCGGGACGAGCTGGGCCGCCGGCGCGTAGGCGGCCCGCCATGAGCCACCGATGTCGGCGGGAGCCTCGAGCCGGCTCCCGAGCCGAAGAATCCCGACAACGCCGAGCACGGGGAGCCCGACGAGGAGGAGATAGAGCAGGACGGCCTTCACGCGCGGGTTCCCTGCACTTGCGGGTATCAAAGCGGATCGGGCCCTCTGGCGCGACCCCGCGTCGCGATCGGGCCGTGCGCGCCCCACGATCCTGTCTACAGTGAGGCCCCGGGGGAGGACCGGAATGAGCCGCGGGAATCGCCGCATCCTGTACGCCGTTGCCGCACTGGCCCTGCTCTGGGCCGTGCCCGTCGCGGCGAAGCCGAAGCCCCAGCCCGATTACTTTCCGCTGCGCCTGCACGACTGGTGGAAGTACCGCTCGACGCAGGCCAGCGGCGCCACGTCCGAGTTCACGCTCACCGTCGTCTCCGAGGAGAAGCAGCCCGACGGCTCCGTGCGGCGCTGCGTCGAGCTGACGAATCCGAGCCCGCTGATCCGTGACTGGTACACGAAGACACCGGCGGCCGTGCTGCTGCACGACGAGGAGTATCTCGGCGGCGGCGGCAGAGCCGCGTTCGAGCCGCCGCGGCTGCTGCAGCAGCTTCCGCTCACCCCCGGTGCGACCTGGCGCTGGAGCGGCACCGGGCGCGCCGGCGTACGGATCGAAGAATCGAGCGAGGCCTTCGCGAGCGAGAAGATCGAGACACCGGCCGGGCGCTTCAGCGCCGTGAAGGTCGTGACGCGGATCGAGCAGGGCGGTGCGCGCGCCACGAAGACGTCTTGGTTCGCGCCCGGCATCGGTCTCGTGCGCCAGGCGACGGATTCGGGAGGCATCACCTCCACGACCGATCTCATCGACTACAGCTTCAAGCCCAGGAGATGAGCCGTGCGGCAGCATGCCTGCTCGGGGGCTGATCGCCTGCCATGCCGCACCGGCAGGCGTCGTCCGGTAGCGTAGTCGTATATACGCGTGTATTCTGAAGGGCGTGCGCTTCGCGTGGGACCGCCGGAAGAGCGCAGACAACCTGCGGATCCGCGGGTTTGACTTCGAGTTCGCGACGCTCGTGTTCGAGGGCCCCACGCTCGAGCGGGAAGACCAGCGCCGGGACTACGGGGAAACGCGAG
>CAYOIG010000841.1:0-1752 GCA_964403915.1 uncultured Myxococcaceae bacterium | reverse complement strand
GGGCTCGACCGCTCGCCGATCGAGCAGTTCATCTTCGCCGACGAAGTGCAGCGAGCGGGCTACCCGCTGCCATTTCTCACGCTCAACTCCGTCGGCCCGACGCTCATGAAGTTCGGCAGCGAGGAGCAGAAGAAGCGCTTCCTGCCGCTGATCCTCGCCGGCAAGGTCCAGTTCGCCATCGGCTACTCGGAGCCCGGCTCGGGCACCGACCTCGCCTCGCTCACGACGAAGGCGGTTCGTGAGGGCGACGAATACGTGGTGAACGGCAGCAAGGTCTTCACTTCACTGGCCGATTTCGCCGACTACATCTGGCTCGCGGTGCGGACGGGCCCCGACGGCTCGAAGCACCGCGGCATCTCCATGCTGATCGTTCCGACCGATTCGCCCGGCTACTCGCTCACCCCGATCCGGACCATGGGCGGCGTGCGCACCAACTCCACCTACTACAACGACGTTCGCGTTCCGGTGGCGAACCTCGTCGGCGGTGAGAACAACGGCTGGGCGCTCATCACGAATCAGCTCAACCACGAGCGTGTGGCGCTCTCGGCCGTCGGGCCGTTCGAGCGGCTCTTCGAGGAGACCTGCGACTGGGCGCGCGATACGAAGCTCGCGGATGGCCGGCGCGTGATCGACCAGGCGTTCGTTCGGCAGAGCTTCGGGAGAATCCGCGCCAACCTCGAAGCGCTGCGGCTGCTCAACTGGCGCACGGCGTGGGCCATGACGAAGGGCTCCTTGCAAATGGCGGAGGCTTCGGCCGCGAAGGTCATGAGCAGCGAGTTCTACGTCGAGGGCTACCGGATGCTGATGGAGGTGCTCGGGCCCGAGGGCCAGCTTCGGGACGGCTCGGCGGGCGCCCTGCTCGGGGGCCGCGTCGAGCGCATGTATCGCACGACGCTGATCCTCACCTTCGGCGGCGGCACCAACGAGGTGCAGCGCGACATCATCGCCATGGCGGGGCTCGGCATGCCCCACTACCGGCGTTAGGGGACGCAGATGGACTTTGCCTTCACCGAAGATCAGGAAGCGCTGCGAGAGCTGGCGCGCAAGATCCTCGAAGACCACATCACCCACGAGCGTCTCGCGCAGCTCGAGGAGGGGCCCGACTGGTTCGATCGCGAGACCTGGCAGGAGCTCGCCCGCGCGAACCTGCTGGGAGTGGCCATCGACGAGGCGCACGGGGGGAGCGGATTCGGCTTCCTCGAGCTCTGCATCCTGCTCGTCGAAGTCGGGCGCACGGTGGCGCCCGTCCCGGCCTACGCCAGCCTGCTGCTGGGCGCGCTGCCGATCGCAGCGTTCGGAACGGCGGAGCAGAAGGCCCGCTACCTGTCGCGGGTGGCGAGCGGCGCGTGCATTCTCACGGCGGCGCTGGCCGAGCCCGGGAGCAGCGATGCCGCGCGAGTGTCGACGCTCGCGCAGCATGCGGGGGCGGGCTACCGGCTCGACGGCAGCAAGACCTGCGTTCCGGCCGCGCATCTGGCCGAGCGGGTGCTCGTTCCGGCGCAGCTCGCGGACGGCCGCGTCGGTCTGTTCCTGGTCGATCCGCATGCGAAGGGAGTGCGGCTCGAGCGCCAGCACGCGACCAGCCACGAGCCGCAGTTCCGGATGACGTTCGACGGCGTCGCACCGGGAGAGGAGGATCTGCTCGGCGGCGGGGACGCGCCCGCGAGCGCGCACGGCTGGCTTCTCGACCGGGCGACGGCCGGCCTGTGCGCCATCGAGACCGGCGTCGTCGAGCGGGCGCTCCGGATCACG
>CAYOIG010000840.1:0-2818 GCA_964403915.1 uncultured Myxococcaceae bacterium | reverse complement strand
CCTGGCAGAGGAGGCCCGCGCGAAGATCTCCGACTACGACCAGCGGGTCGGCGCGATGAACGATCACATCGGCTCGGCCGAGGTGACGCAGCAGCTCGGAGAGGCCAGGGCTCTCGCGCGAAAGGTCGAGGCCGCTGCAATGGCGCCCGCGCCCGAGCGCGCGCGCACGGTGAAGGAGCTGCAGGCCGGCGCCGTGTCGGGCGGCCGCCCCGGCAGCAGCAAGTGAAGGAGACGGACGCCATGGCATTTCGACTCTTCGACCGCATCGCCCGGCTCGTTCGCGCAGACGCCCACGGGGTGGTCGCCGCACTCGAGGACCGGAGCCTTCTGCTCGAGCAACACCTGCGCGAGGCCGAGCTCGCGCTCGCGGGCAAGCGCGCGCGAGACGAGGCCCTCGCCGAAGAAGCGCTGCGGCTGCGGCGGGCCCTCGACGCCGAGACCGCCCAGGCGGCCGCCCTCGACGAAGACGCGGCGCTCGCTCTCGGCGGCGGCAAGGAGGAGCTCGCGAGATTCGCGCTGCGCCGCCTGCTCGCGAGCCGCAAGCGCGCTGCGGCCTACGAGGCCGAGCTCGCGCGTGGCGCGGAGGAGCACAGCCGCCTCGCGGAGCGCCTCGCGTCGCAGGAGCGCGCCCTCGACGAGCTGCGCGAGCGTGTGCGCGGCCATCGTGCCCGGGCGGCCGCGCGCTGCTTGGCCGAGGCCGCCGCGCCGGCGACCTGTGCCGTCGCGGTCGCCGACGAGGAGGTCGAGCTCGAGCTGCTGCGGCGGCGCGGCGCAGGGGCCGCGTCATGAGGGGCCTGCGCGCGTTCGGGCGGACGCTCGTTCTCGAGACGCTCCTCGTCCTGCTCGGCTTCGTCTTTGCGCGCTGGCTGGCAGTGCCGGGCCTGCTCGGTGCCGCGCTCGCCGTCTGGGGCTTCGGCCTCGTTCGCAGCCTGCGCGCTCTCGTCCCGGACCCGCCCGCGCCGTCTCCCGGCCGCAGCAGCGACGACGCCTTCGAAGCCGCGCGGGCGCGCGCCCTCGCGCTGCTGGAGCAGGAGCCGTGAGAGCGCACCTTCGGGCAGCGGCGCAGCGCGCGAGGCGAGCGCGGGCGACGAAGACCGATCAGTCGAAGCGCTCGACCTCGAGCCCGAGGCTCGCCGCAGCTTCCGCCAGGATCCGGTCCGCCGTGGCGATGCGGCCGAGCGCGAGGCTGCTCGCCACCGCGAGGTGGAGCGCATCGAGGGTCCGGAGGGGATGCCGTGCGAGGCGATGGAGCAGCTCGCCGGCGAGGATGGCGTGCGCGTCTTCCAGGGCATGCATCTCGAGGTGGCCGTCACGCACGTCACGCTCGAACGTCGCTACGACCTTGCGCACGATGGCCGTCGTGATCTGGCGCGAGCGGCGGCGGCGCTCGAGGAGGCTGCGAATCTCGACGGCGGTGAGCCGGCTCACGATCGCTCGCGGCTCACTCCCCACGAAGGCCGCGAAGTCATCCGACCGGGCCTCGTTCAGATACCACTTGGCGAGGGCACTCGTGTCGAGATAGACCGGCCCCTTCACCGAGCGTCACGGTCCGCACGAACGAGGCGCTCGCTCGGCTGTCGCAGCGGCTTCATCGAGGCGCGAAGATCGGCGTGGGTTGGCTTCGCGCGGCGGGCTCGGATCGGAAGCAGCCGTGCGACCGGCTGCCCGTGGCGGGTGACGGTGATCTCGCCAACCTCGCGCAGTACATCCTCGAGGCGGGGGAGCGCTGCACGGACCTCGCGCACGCTGAGACTCCTGGAGGTGCGGGGCATGGCCGGTCTCCAATGTGTCACACCGCTCCTATTGTGACACACACGCCGGCCGTCCTCCAGCCGGGGCGCATCCTGCCGCCCGGACGCTCGGCCAGGGCCAACGACGACGCCCGCGCGGCGTCTCGGCGGACTCCGAGCGACCTCCCCCCGCGCTCCCCTCTTGCTGCGGCATCGGCGCCGATCCATCCTGCCCGCTCCGAACCTCCGGCACCCTTCGGCCCTCTGCGAGGCGCTCACGCATGCCCGACTCTCTCCAGCGATCCCGCCGCCTCGACGCCGCGAGTCATGGCCGCGCTTCGGCGGCACTGGCGCGGGCCTTCTTCGACTACGCCCTCATGGTCTACGCGTCGCCCGACGCCGGCCGGCGTGCACGCGGCGTGAGCACCCTGTACGGCGCGCTCGTCTCGGATTGTCTTCGACACGGCGAGGTGTATGGAACGCACGACGGCGCGGGCGTGGCCTGCTGGCTGCCGCCCGAGCGCGCCCACCTGACGCTCCTCCGGCAGCTTCGTGCGGGCATGCTCGCCCTGCCATTCCGATTCGGCCCGGTCGCTTTGCGTCGCCTGATCGCCTACGACACGCTGGGCCGCGCGCTGCACCACGAACACGCGCCCATGCCCCACTGGTATCTGGCGGCGATCGGCGTCGAGCCGGAGCGGCAGGGACAGGGCGTCGCCGCGACGCTGATGCAGCCGATCCTGCAGCGAGCCGATGCGGAGGGTCTGCCTTGCTATCTGGAGACGCACCGGGAAGCCAACCTGCGAATCTACGAGAAGCACGGCTTCGAGACGGCTGCGCGTGCCGATCCGCCCGGCCATGACGTTCCGATCTGGGCCATGCTGCGAAGGCCACGCCGGCGGGTCGGCTGACGCCGAAGTCAGAGGTCGTCGACGGGCGTCGCGCCTCCCATCCAGTTGAGCTCGCTATCGCGCATGAACTGGACGGACCAGGCCTCGTCGGCCCCTTCCCAGGCTCGAAAGTTCGTTACCACCGCCCAGAAGCCGAGCAGCGTCGCCTGCGACGGCTCGTCGTGCAGCGCCGCGATG
>CAYOIG010000839.1:0-4396 GCA_964403915.1 uncultured Myxococcaceae bacterium | reverse complement strand
TTCCACCTCGCGCAGGATCTCGCCCAGGCGCTTGTCGGACCGAATCTGGATATCGGCATTGAAGCCCATTCCCTTCACTCCGATCCGCCGCTCGATGATCCGCTCGAGGCCGCAGAAGGCGCCGCCGCACAGGAAGAGGATGTTCGAGGTGTCGATCTGGAGGAATTCCTGCTGGGGATGCTTGCGGCCGCCCTTGGGCGGCACGCTCGCCATGGTGCCCTCGATGATCTTGAGCAGCGCCTGCTGTACGCCTTCTCCCGAGACGTCCCGGGTGATCGAGGGGTTTTCCCCCTTTCGCGCGATCTTGTCGATCTCGTCGATGTAGATGATCCCGCGCTGCGCCCGCTCGACGTCGTAGTTCGCGGCCTGGAGCAGGTTGAGGATGATGTTCTCGACGTCCTCGCCGACGTAGCCGGCTTCGGTGAGCGTCGTCGCATCGGCGATCGTGAACGGGACGTCCAGGATCTTCGCCAGGGTCTGCGCCAGCAGGGTCTTGCCCGTGCCCGTGGGCCCGAGGAGCAGGATGTTCGACTTCTGGAGCTCCACGTCGCCCACGAAGCTCTGGCTCTCGACGCGGCGATAGTGGTTGTGCACGGCGACCGAGAGGATCTTCTTGGCGCGCTCCTGCCCGACGACGTATTCGTCGAGCACCTTCTTGATCTCGCGCGGCTTCGGAACGCGCGAGGCCTTGGCCGTGACCTCCTCGCGGCCGTACTCCTCGGCGATGATGTCGTTGCACAGCTCGATGCACTCGTCGCAGATGTAGACGGTCGGCCCCGCGATCAGCTTCTTCACCTCCTTCTGGCTCTTGCCGCAGAAGGAGCAGGAAAGGTTCGCGTTGTCGTCCTTCTTCTTCATCCCCTGGTGCCTCCGCCCCCTGTCGATCCACCGCCATTGCCCTTCGCAGCCGGCGCCGGCGAGAGCTCCCGCCGCGCCATGACCCGATCGATCAGCCCGTAGGCCTGAGCATCCGAACCCGATAGATAGTAGTCCCGCTCCGTGTCCCGCGCGATCACGTCCGTGGACTTGCCGGAGTGATGCGCAAGGATCTCCGTGATCCGCTGCTTCATCTTGAGGATCTCGCGGGTCTGGATCTCGATGTCCGTCGCCTGCCCCTGGAAGCCGCCCCAGGGCTGGTGGATCATGATCCGGGCGTTGGGAAGCGCAAAACGCTTGCCGGCAGCTCCCGCCGCCAGCAGCACGGCGGCCATGGAGGCCGCCTGTCCGACGCAGAGCGTCGTGATGTCGGGCCGCACGTACTGCATCGTATCGTACATGGCGAGCCCGGCGGTGACCGACCCCCCGGGCGAGTTCACGTACATGTGGATGTCCTTCTCGGGATCCTCCGCCTCGAGAAAGAGGAGCTGCGCGATCACGAGGTTGGCCACGTCGTCCGTGATCTCGTGGCCGAGGAAGATGATCCGATCCCGCAGCAGCCGGGAGTAGATGTCGTAGGCGCGTTCGCCGCGGTGGTCCTGCTCGACCACGATCGGAACAAAGGGCATTCGGCTCTCCGTGCTTCTCCGGACTTCTCGCTCGCGCAGGGTCCGGCGCTACGCGGCCGGCGGCGCCTCGATGCGGGCCTCGCGCAGGAGCAGATCGAGGGCCTTCTCGTCGAGGACCTGGACACGCAGGGCCTCGAGCAGGTCGGCCTCCTGGTAGGCCTTGCGCAGCCTGGTGGGCTCGACGCCCTGCTCCTTCGCCATCGCCTCGAGCCGGGCTTCGAGCTCTGCCTCCTCGGCCGTCAGCCCCTCCTGGGCCGCCACGGCCTCCAGCAGCAGGGCCTCCCGCACCTCGCGCTCGGCGAGCGGCCGCCACTCGACGGCCCAGCGCTCGAGCTGCCCGTGGAGCTGCTCCTCGGGCACGCTGCGTTCGAGCTGCCGGTGAGCGGCAGAGAGCCTGCGGTGGAGGCGCCGCTCGATCATGCCGGGCGGCACCTCGAACGGGGTCCGGGCCAGCAGGGCATCGAGGACCGAGCGCTTCGCGGCGGCATCGGCCTCCCGCTCCCGGGCGGCCTGCATGTCGGACTGGATCCGGGCGCGCAGCTCGGCCAGGGTGGCGAAGTCTCCGACGTCCCGCGCGAACTCGTCATCGAGCTCCGGCAACGCCCTGCGCTTGATCGCCGCCACGTGCACCTGGAAGACCGCGTCCTTGCCGGCCAGATCGGGCTTGCCGTAGGCGTCGGGGAAGCGCACCCGCACCTCGCGGTCGTCTCCGGCACGCGCGCCCTCGAGCTGCTCCTCGAATCCGGGGAGGAAGCGGCCCGCCCCGAGCTCGACCTCCACATCCTGCCCGCTGCCGCCCTCGAACGCGTCGCCGTCGATGCGGCCGACGAAATCGATGCTGAGCACGTTGCCGCGGGCCGCGACCGTGCCTTCGGCTTCCTCCACGAGCGGCGCCTGCCGCTGGCGCAAGGTTTCGAGCTGCTCTTCCACCTCTTCGAAGCGAACCTCTGCGGAGGGCTTCGTCGCCGGCAGGCCCCGCACCGGCGGGAGCGAGAGCACGGGCTTGACCTCGATCCGGGCGCTGTAACGAAAGAGCGTGGCGTCGGCAGGCGGCTGAGCCTCGACCGCCGGCTCGGCAACGGGCTGCAGACCGGCCATGGAGACCGCCTCGGGCAGGGTCTCGCCCACGAGGCTGCGCTCGAGATCCTCGATCACGGAGGGCCCGTAGAGCCGCTCCAGCACCGAACGCGGCACCTTGCCGGGACGAAACCCGCGCACGCGCGCCTTGCGGCCCAGCTCGCGGTACGCCCGCTCGAAGGCGCGCGCGACGCGACGCGCATCCACCTCGATCTCGAGCGTTCGGACGACCGCGCTGGTCTCGGTCACGCGGACCTCGACCCCGGTCTTCCCGGCCTTCACGTCTTGCGCCGCCGTCGTCATGGATTCTTCCGCGGCGCACCGCCGGACGTGCCGGGGACAGGACTCGAACCTGCACGTCCTTGCGGACGGTGGCTTCTAAGGCCACCGCGTCTGCCAATTCCGCCACCCCGGCGTGTGACGAGACTCATTGCCATCGCCAGCGTAGACGGGAGGGCTGGAAGCGTCAACGCGCGCGCATGTGCACGCGAGGAGAGAGGAAGGTGGTGAGCGCGGTAGGAATCGAACCTACAACCTAGGGATTAAGAGTCCCTTGCTCTGCCAATTGAGCTACGCGCCCGACCGGGCGTCACCGTAAAGCTGCGGCGCCCACATCGCAAGGGCAGTGCCTTATGGCGCTCCAGGGAAACCCCGCCGGGCGCCACGATCCGCGGCTAGTCACGGGCTCCGTAGAGGGCCTCGCGCAGATCGAGCGCGAGGCTCCTGCCGTCGAGACGGAGGCGGCGAGGATTGAATCCCGAAGCCCGCACCGAGACGGCCTGCTCCTCCGGCGTCAGATCCGACGGCGTCGCGAAGCCGTAGACCCCGCCCGGCCCCGTGCGGCCGTGAGCGATGCGTCGCGGCGACGAGCCCGGCACGTGGGCCTCCACGATCACCTCCGCGCCTTCCACGCCCGGACGCTCGCCGTCTGGAAGCGCATCGTTCTCGCAGACCACGACGCGCGCGGTACGTCCGTCCGCCGCACATTCGACTGCGACCGCGACGTCCTTCAGCCAGATCATCGGCTCGGCAACCACGGCCTCGAGACCCGCGCGCGTCACGTGATGCGCCGGATTGGCGCGGAGCGACACGTCCTGCGGTGCCATGCCGTGATCGGCAGTCACCACGAAGAGCGTGCCGTCGAGCAGGCCCCGCTGCTCCAGAAGATCGAGTACGCGCCCGACCCGGCGGTCGCTCTCGTCGAGGGCCGCCGCAAGGCCCGCCGCATGCGGGCCGTAGTCGTGCCCCGCACCATCGGTGAGCGTCAGCTCGTGAAAGACACAGACCGGAGGATCGAGCCCCGGCCGCGTGAACAGCTCCACCACCTGCGCGACGCCGCGCGCGTCGAGGGTCGACTCGCGCGCAACGGCCGCCTGCCCGTCCCGCTCCCAGCGCGGATCGCAGTCGTCCATCAGATCTTCCGTGAGCGCCTTCACCCGGGAGCGGTCGCAGAGATTCCGACCCTCCAGCACGGCGTGATCCGCGCCGCGGCCGAGGGGCTCGTAGACGTTCATCGTGAGCGCGCCGGCGCCGCGTACGCGATGGAAGGCTTCGTAGAGCGTCTCGACCCGCTGCGAGACGAAACTCTCGGTCCGCACTTGCTGGCCCTGCGGTGAGACCAGCTCGCGCTTCTCGCGCAGGTAGTAGCTCGGGTTCACCACGTCGTGATGGCCGCACCAGGTGCCCGTGCCGAGGGTCGTATGGCTCGGCCAGGTGATGGACGGAAAGGTCACGATCTGTCCGCTCGCCAGCACGGCCGCTCGCGCTCGTAGTCTGCGCAGGTTGGGAAGCGCAGCCGGATCGCGCGCCAGCCG
>CAYOIG010000838.1:0-1502 GCA_964403915.1 uncultured Myxococcaceae bacterium | reverse complement strand
CCCGCGAGCTGGCCGGCCAGCACCATTCGCCAGTCGCTGCCCTCCTTCCAGACGTACGGATCCCGCCAGTGCCGCACCCGCAGGCCGCCGTGCAGCGCGTCGCTCGCCACCGGATTGCCCGGGTGCTTGCGCCATGTGAGGAGGTCCGGGGTGCCGTAGGCGAGGCATTGGTCCGCCCAGCGGCTCGCCTTGCTGAGCAGGCTCCACAGGCCGATGCGCGTGTACAGGATCGCAGGCCGGCCGTCGCCGGCGATCACGCAGCAGCCCGAGAAGCAGTGCCGCTCCCGCAGCCCGCCATCGGGCGCCAGCGCGATCGGAAGGTGCTCCCAGTGGACGAGGTCCCGGCTTCGGGCATGGCCCCAGTGGATGCTGCCCCAGCGCGGGCGGTGCGGGTTGTACTGGTAGAAGAGGTGGTACGTGCCGTCGTGGAAGAGTGTCCCGTTGGGGTCGTTCATCCAGCTCGCAGGCGGCAGGAAGTGGAAGCGAGGGCGATCGTTCATGCCGGACGTTTCCTTCGGAGCGAGCCGGGGCCGGCGCGGCGCAGCCCGGGTAATCTCTCGCCCGTGCCCACGCTCGCTCGACACCCGCACCGGATCCGCTGCGAGCGGATGCTACGCCAACTCATGGATTCCCCTTGACCCAGCCCGGCGCCGCGCGGCGGCTCGTGATCGCGTTCGGCATCCTGCTGCTGCTCACGGCGACGGGGACCCTCGGCTACGTCGTGCTCACGGACATGACGCCCTTCGAGGGGCTGTACCAGACCGTCACCACGCTCTCCACGGTTGGATTCATGGAGGTGCGCCCGCTCGACTCGCGCGCGCGCGCCTTCACGATGCTCCTCATCGTCGGCGGCGTGGGCGCCGTGCTCTACACCTTCGCAACGATGGCAGAGTTTCTGATCGCCGGACGCCTCGGCGAGATCCTCGGAAGGAGATCCATGGCGCGTAGCCTCGCGGCCCTCGAGGGCCACGTGATCGTCTGTGGCTGGGGCCGCCTCGGCCGGGCCGTGACCGAGGAGCTCGTGCGCAGCGGTGTGCCGTACGCCGTGATCGAGGAAGATCCGAACGTGGCGGCACGGCTCGACGCAGCCGGTTGCCCGGTGATCGTCGCCTCTGCCTCCGAGGAGGGCATCCTCGGGAAGGCGGGCGTGAAGCGCGCCCGGGCGCTGGTCGCCGCCACCGGAAGCGAGGCCGTGAACGTCTTCATCGTGCTCGCCGCCCGCGAGGAAAACCGCGAGATCGCGATCTACGCGCGCGCCGAGACGGAGGCCGGCGCCCGGCGCCTGCGCAGCGCCGGAGCGAGCCAGGTCGTCTCTCCCTACCAGCTCGCCGGTCTCCGCCTCGCGCACGCGATCGTCCGCCCGGCCGTCGTCGACTTCATGGAGCTCGCAGCCCCCGGCCTCGGCGCCGAGATCGACCTCGAGGAGGTCGTGATCGCCGCTGGCTCGTCGCTTGCCGGCCGCGCGATCGACGCGCTGGCCGGGCTGGACGTGCGCGTCTCGG
>CAYOIG010000837.1:0-5432 GCA_964403915.1 uncultured Myxococcaceae bacterium | reverse complement strand
CCGCGGGGCGCCTCTCTGCTTGACATCCCAGTCGGCCGGGTGCGACGGTCTGCCTCCATGGCCGACTTCCACCAGGGCGGCGTCATCACGACGCTCCACCGGCTCGGCCGGACCGACCTCGGCCGGCTCGAACGCGAGCTCATCTCCTACGCCGACACCCGGCCGATCGCCCTCGTGCTCCCCTGCCTCTACTCCGAGCTGAAGGATCTGGCCCTCAAGGGGATCATCGAGACGCTGCAGGGTGTGCCTTACCTGCGACAGGTGGTCGTGAGCGTTTCTGGCACCGAGCGCCGGGAGGAGTTCGAGGAGCTGCGCAGCGCCTTCGCGAACGTCCGCACCCTCGCCGGCGAGCCGCCCACGCTGGTCTGGAACGGCGGCCCGCGGCTGCAGCGCCTCTACGCGCGGCTGCGGGACGAGGATCTCGACCCCGGAGGCGACGGCAAGGGCCGGAGCTGCTGGATGGCCTATGGCTTCGTGCTCGCCACCAACGTCTCGCAGGTGATCGCGCTCCACGACTGCGACATCCGGGACTACAGCCGCGAGCTGCTGGCGCGGCTGTGCTTTCCGACGGCCAACCCCCACCTCGATTACGAGTTCGCCAAGGGCTTCTACGGCCGCGCCACCGACCGGCTCTACGGGCGGGTGACGCGCCTGTTCATGACGCCGCTGCTGCGGGCCATGAAGTCGATTCTCGGTGCGCTGCCCCTGCTCGAGTTCCTCGACTCCTTCCGCTACCCGCTCGCCGGCGAGTGTTCGATGGCGCTCGACCTCGCGCGCATCAACCGCGTGCCGAGCGACTGGGGCCTCGAGGTGGGCGTGCTGGCCGAGGTTTACCGCAACTGCTCCCTGCGCCGCGTGTGTCAGGTCGAGATCTCCGAGAACTACGATCACAAGCACCAGGAGCTCTCCGAGAGCGACGCCAGCCGCGGCCTGCACCGCATGGTGCTCGACATCTCGGGCTCCCTGTTCCGGCACCTCGCGAGCTACGGCGTCGAGTTCGAGGCGGGCTTCCTCAACACGCTGGCGGCCTCGTACGTTCGCATCGCCCAGGACGCCATCTCGAGCTACGGCGCGGACGCAGCGCTCAACGGCCTCGCCTTCGAGCGTCACGAGGAGGAGGTGGCCCTCGAGACCTTCTCGCGGGCCCTGCGCGCCGCCGGCCTCGGCTTCGTCCGCGATCCCATGGGCGCCCCGGCAATCCCGAACTGGAACCGTGTCTCGTCGGCGCTTCCGGGCTTTTTCGACGAGCTGCGCGAGGCGGTGGCGGAGGACTCGGGGGCCGTGCACTGAGCGCGGCATGGGCGCGGCGGCCCGCCGGGCTACTTCACGGCGACGATATAGGCGTACGAAGAGAGAGGGCGCCAGTCGTGATGCGCGCACCACGCCGCCGTGCGCCGCGAGAGATCCCGCAGAAGCGGAATGCGCTCGTAGTAGCCGTGACCGAAGAACGGCTGGATCTGCACGCTGCGAAAGCCGATCCCGCGGATCCGGCGGGCCGTCGACTCCGTGGACGTACACCAGCGGTAGTAGGCCGGAAACTTCGGCGCTCTTTCGGGGCTTGGGTCGGGGAGCACGGCCCGCAGCAGCGCCCGGGCGAGACGGTCGGGAAGACAGGCATTCACGACGAAGGGCGGGCAGTAGAGCGTCGGGATGAAGTTGAGCAGCACGCCCCCCTCCCGCAGGAGCGCGTGCGCGTTCGCGTAGGCCGCGGCGGGGCTCGCGAGATGCTCGAACACCATTCGAGAGAAGAGGAGATCGATGCGGCCACGCAGATCCGACTGGCGCGCCGTCGCTTCGTCCGAGATGTCTCCCGGCAGCGTGCTCACCCACGCGGGAGCGCGGCGGAGCTCCTCGGGGCTGACGTCGTTCACGGTGTAGCGGGCGCCGAGGCGCTGGAGCATCTCCGGCTGAAGCAGCGGCGCCCGGCCGCCGCCGATCTCGAGGATCTCGCGCGCGCCGATCGTGCGCGCGCACAGCGAGATCGTGTCGTCGAAGGAGGCCCATGCCGTCCGGTAGTCGGGGGCCTCGGCCAGCCGGGACAGCCGTTCTGCGATCGCCGTGCAGGGCTCCTGCTGCGGCTCTTGCCGGGGCGTCTCCACGCTGCGGGCTCCCGGTACGGGTGGTGCGATTCCGACTCGCGGCGTTGTCGCCTCCTGCGAGCGGCGGGATAATGACAGAGGCGGGCTATCCTGACCCATTCCCTTGGGGGGAGACATGAAGATCGGCGACATTGCCGTTGGGAACGGCGCGCCCCTCGTCTTGATCGCGGGCCTCAACGTGATCGAGAGCGAGGAGGCCAGCGTGGCTGCGGCCCGGCTGCTGGCCGAGCGGGCCGAGGGCCACGGCTTTCCGCTCGTGTTCAAGGCCTCGTTCGACAAGGCGAACCGCTCGAGCGCGCACTCGTATCGCGGGCCGGGGCTCGAGGAGGGGCTTCGGATCCTGCGCCAGGTGAAGCGGGAGACCGGCCTTCCGATCATGACCGACGTCCACGAGCCGCTGCACGCCAAGGCAGCCGCCGAGGTCGCGGACTGCCTGCAGATACCCGCCTTCCTGTGCCGGCAGACGGATCTGCTCAAGGCCTGCGCGGCGACCGGGCTGCCGGTGAACGTGAAGAAGGGTCAGTTCATGGCCCCGGAAGACATGCGGCACGCGGTCGAGAAGCTCCGGGTATTTGGCGCGGGGGGCGTCCTGCTCACCGAGCGGGGAACGTCCTTCGGCTACAACGGTCTCGTGGTCGACTTCCGTGCGCTGTCGATCCTTCGCTCCTTTGCGCCGGTCTGCTTCGATGCGAGTCACGCCGTGCAGATTCCGGGCGGCGGCGCCGACGCCTCCGGTGGCGACCGGCGTTTCGTGGCACCGCTCGCGCGGGCGGCCGTCGCGGTGGGCATCGACGCCCTCTTCGTCGAGTGCCACCCCGATCCCGATCGTGCGCCGTGCGATGGGGAGTGCCAGATCCGCTTCGACGATCTCGATCCCTTGCTCGCGCAGGTGAGAGCCGTCGACGCCGCGCTGCGTGCGGCGCGCGGCGAGATCTGAGCAGGCCAGCATCCGGTGACTGCCGGAGCCCTCGCGCCCGGCGCCCCGTCCGGGCGCAAGGACGGCGCGCGGCCCGCGTTCTCGGTCTGGCCCGAGGCGCTCGCGCTTGCGCTGCTGCTCGCGGGCGCGGCGCTGGTTCGCGTGCTGCGCTGGCAGGGCACGAGCCAGATGTTCAACGACGGACCGACGTTCCTCATGCTCGCGAAGTGGATGGGCGAGGCGCGCTACGGGGATGCGATCGCGCACGCCTATCATCCGCTCTACTCGTTTCTCGTGCTGCTGGCCCACTTCTGGGTCGGTGACTGGGAGCAGGCCGCCGTCCTCGTCTCCGTGATCGCCGGAGCCGCTTCGGTGCTGTGCCTGTGGTGGTTCGTGCGCGCGAGCTTTGGCCGCGAGGCCGGATGGATCGCGGCGATCTTCCTTGCCGTGCAGCCGCGCGCGCTCGCGTACTCCGCCGACATCCAGAGCGACGGTGTCTACCTCGCGCTCTTTCTGGCCGGCGTGGCTTGCCTGTGGCAGGCCATCGAAGAGCGCCGCTGCGCGCTCGCAGGCTGGGCGGGCATCTTCTCGGGGCTCGCCTATCTCGCCCGACCGGAAGGCCTCGGCATCGTCGTGGTGGGCGTAGCCCTCGGCGCGCTGAACACGCTGCGCGGTCGCTGGCGGCCGGCCTTCGCGAGCGCGTGGCTCGCGGCGCTGCTGGCGGCCGCGCTGATGGTCGCGCTTCCGTACCTGACGCTGATGCGGATCCAGAGCGGCGACTGGGTCTTCACGCAGAAGAAGTCCATGACACGGCTGCTCGCGCTCGACGACGAGGACGCAGCGTCGCTTCCGGTGCCGGCTCGCCCGGCCGAGGCCGCAGCAGGGGCGGTCTCGCCTGTGATCGCGCAGCCCACGCCTGCCTCCCCGGGAGCTCCTGGCGCGCAGATCCTGCGGACGGCCGTAGCGCTCGAGCGGGCAGCGGCCGGCGCCATGCGGCCTCCGTTTCTCGTCCTCCTTCTACTCGGCGTCTGGATGAGGCGCGGCCGGCCCGGTCCCCGCGGCGAGCTCATCCTGTGCTTTCTCGGGCTGTACGCCGCGATCTTGTTCACGCAGGGGTATCACTATGGCTACGTGGGAACGCGCCATGCGCTGCCGCCGATGCTGCTCACGTCGGGCTATCTCGCGATCGCGGTTCCGATGCTCGGCAGCCTGCTGCTCGCGCCCGTCCGGTGGGCGCGCGGCGGCGTGACGTCTCCGCGGATGGCGGCGGGCGTGGGCGTAGCGCTGGTCGCAGCGATCGGGCTCGGCCAGGCCCTGCGGCCCGAGAGACCGGGAATGCGCGCCGAGAAGGCCGCGGCTCTCTGGCTGGCGGCCCATGCCGAGCATGCGGGTTCGGTCGCCGCACCCAAGCTGCGGGTCGCGTACTATGCAGGCAGGGCACACGTCTCCCTCTATGCGGCGCCGCGGGGCGAGGCGCTGATTCCGGCCCTGCATCAGCAGGGGGCGCGGTACCTGGTTCTCGAGGACAAGAAGCTGTCCAACTTCCCGGAGATCGGCGCGGCCGTGGGAACCTCGCTGCGCGTGGTCCACAGCGAAGAAGACCGCGGCCGGCGTGCCGTCGTCTACGAGCTGACCGGCGCAGCGGCCGCTGCGGCCGCGCCGGCTCGGGAGGCTTCGAAGGCCCATCCGCGCGAGGACGACTAGCCGTGCTGAAGCGCTACAGCGAGGTCTACCGCTCGCTCCTGATCGTCGCGGACCTGCTCCTGGTTTCCGGCTCCTGGGTCGCCGCCTATCTGGTGCGCCGGCACGCGGATCTTCCGATACCGGGCGACGGCATGAGCTTCCGGCCGTACGGTGAGATGCTGCTCCTGATCCTGCCCGTCTGGCTGCTGCTCTACCGGGCGCGCGGCATCTATCGCCCGTGGCGCACGGGCACGCTCGCGCACGAGGCGGCCGCGATCGCCGGCGCAAACACGGTCGGCGTCATGCTGCTGATGGCCGCGTCGTTCTTCCTGCGCAGCTACTTCTTCTCGCGCGGCGTGCTCGTGTTCTTCTACCTCTTCTCGACGGGGTCCGTCCTCGGCCTGCGGCTCGTGCTGCGGATCGGTCTTCGCGGCATTCGCCGGCATGGCTACAACCTGCGCCACGTGCTGGTGGTGGGCGCGGGCGATCTGGCAACGGCGGTGATCGAGCGCACCCATGCTCATCCGGAGACGGGGCTTCGCGTGGCCGGCGTGCTCGCCGCCGAGGGTGCGGACCGCGGGCGTGAAGTTCACGGCGTGCCCGTGATCGGGAGCTACGGCGACCTGAAGCGCCTGCTCGCCGAGAGCCGGCCCGATCTCCTGGTGGTGGCCCTGCCGGCGGCGGATTCGCAGCAGCTCGAGAAGATCCTCGCGGACGTGGACGACGAGGTCGTG
>CAYOIG010000836.1:0-2170 GCA_964403915.1 uncultured Myxococcaceae bacterium | reverse complement strand
GCCGGATTCTCAAGCGATCACGGCCGCCGCGAGCAGGAGGGTGAAGCCTGCGTGCGTTCGGGCCGCGAGGACGAGCGCGGCGTTGAGGGCTGGCCCGTCGCTCCGGGTGAGGGCGCACGTCGCGGCTCGCCACGCAACGGGTAGTGTCACGAGCGCGAGCAGGCCGGCGGGCGGGAGGAGACGGGTAATGACGAGGGCCGCGAGTCCGGCATAGGCGAGCCCGAAGAGGGCCAGCAGGTAGGCCCGGGCGGCCGGCCGGCCGAGACGAACAGCGAGCGTCCGCTTGCCGGCGCGCGCGTCGGTGTCGATGTCGCGCAGGTTGTTGATCGCGAGAATCGCAGTCACGAGGCAGGCGGGGGGCAGAGAGACGAGGACGGCCTTCGCGGAGAGGGCCTGCGCCTGCACCGCGTAGCTTCCCGTGACGGCGACCACGCCGAAGAAGACGAAGACCGCCGCGTCACCGAGGCCGTGGTAGGCGAGCGGCCACGGGCCGCCCGTGTAGACGGCACCGGCCAGAAGGCAGAGCAGGCCGAGCGCGGCAAAGGGCCAGCCGCCCGCCCAGACGAGGATGGCGCCCGTCACCGCTGCGCCCGCAAATGCGAGACCCGTTCCGGCACGCATCTGTGCCGGCGTCAAGAGCCCGGTGGCGACCGCGCGCACGGGACCGATACGCTCGCCGGTGTCGGCACCCTTCTCGAAATCGAAGAGATCGTTCGCGAAGTTCGCTCCCACCTGGAGCAGGAGCGCCGTTGCCACGGATGCAACTGCGAGCCCGGCCCGCGCCCGGCCACCGGCGGCGGCGAGCGCGGTGCCGAGCAGCACGGGCGCCACTCCGGCCGCCAGCGTCTGCGGGCGCGCGGCCAGCAGCCAGGCCCGACCACGCGAGACGCCGGGGTTCCTCACCCCGGCCGGAAGCGTCACGCTCCGCTCGCTCATGGCCGCCAGGGAAAGCGCCCGAAGTCCGGCGCGCGCTTCTCGACGAAGGCGTCGCGCCCCTCCTGCGCCTCCTCGCTCATGTAGAAGAGCATGGTGGCGTTGCCCGCGAGCTCCTGGATGCCCGCCTGGCCGTCGCAATCGGCGTTGAAGGCGGCCTTCAGGCACCGGATCGCGATCGGGCTGTGGCCGAGGATCTTGCGTGCCCAGGCGACGCCCGTGCGCTCCAGCTCGGCCAGCGGAACCACCGTGTTCACGAGCCCCATCGCGAGGGCCTGCTGCGCGTCGTACTGCTCGCACAGGTACCAGATCTCCCGCGCCTTCTTCTGGCCGACGACGCGCGCGAGATACGAAGCGCCGAAGCCGGCATCGAAGCTGCCCACGCGCGGCCCGGTCTGCCCGAAGCGCGCGTTCTCGGCTGCGATCGTGAGATCGCAGATCAGATGCAGCACGTGACCGCCGCCGATGGCGTAGCCCGCCACCAGCGCGATCACGGGCTTTGGAAAGCTCCGGATCACGCGCTGCAGGTCGAGGGCGTTGAGCCTCGGTACACCGTCGTCGCCGACGTAGCCGGCATCGCCACGCACCCGCTGATCGCCGCCCGAGCAGAAGGCGTCGGGCCCTTCGCCCGTGAACAGGACGACGCCGAGCCGCGGATCTTCGCGCACGCGCGAGAAGGCATCGATCAGCTCGAAGAGGGTCTTCGGACGAAAAGCGTTCCGGACCTCCGGCCGCGCGATCGTGATCTTCGCGATGCCGTCCCAGATCTCGAGACGGATGTCCTCGTAGTCGCGCGCAGTCTTCCAGTCGGGGGTGGGTTCGGTCGGCATCGCTGTCCTCCATGGGTCGCTGTGTTGCTGCAGAAACTCGGCGGCGAGCGCCGCGAATACATTCGGCTGCTCGAGATGCGCGGCGTGCCCGGCCTCCGGAACCAGCGCCACACGTGCGTTCGGGAGGTGGGCGGCGAGATCGCGGGCGATCGCCACGAACTTCGCATCCTCGGCCCCTGCCACCAGCAGCACGGGATTCGCGAGCCCCGCCAGCGCCGCGTGCAGCGGTGGCTGTGCCCCCGCGCCCATGCCGCGCAGCGAGAGCGCGAGGCCGTTCGCGCGGCATTCGAGGCGAAGGCGACGCTCCCGGGCGAGCGCAGCCGCACCGAGGCGCTTCTGGGATGCGAAGAGGGGCTGCGCCATCCAGCGTTCGGTGAAGGCCGCCACGCCCTCGGCGAGAATGGAGC
>CAYOIG010000835.1:0-1661 GCA_964403915.1 uncultured Myxococcaceae bacterium | reverse complement strand
GCTGGCCGATCGACTGGATCGCGGCGGGCATCTGCTCCGGCTGATCGGCCTGGATCACGATCGAGGAGACGAAGGTGCCACCGCTCGCCGCGCGGGCGCGGATCAGCGTCTTCGACATCGTGGTGATCGGGACGAGCACGCGGTCGTCGAGGTTGCCGAGCGCGGTGCCGCCTCGACTGCTGAGCACGCCGAGGATGGTGAACGACGTCCCGGCGCGTCCCAGGCTCAGGCGCACGGTCTGTCCCACCGGGCTCTCGGTGCCGAAGAGCTGCGTCGCGACGTTCGCGCCGAGCACGACGACGGGCGCCGAGGTGCGTACGTGCTCGTCGGTGAAGAACTCGCCGCTGGCGAGCGGGGTGCTACGGATGATCGGGTACAGGTCGTCGGTGCCGATCGCCTGCGTCGCAAAGTTGCTGCCGCCGGGGACGACCAGCTGCACGGGGACGTTCTGCTCCACGGTGAGCGAGGCGACGTGCTCGACGGCGCCGGGGGCGAGGATCGCCTGCGCATCCTCGTAGGTGAGCGTGGGGCGGCTGCCGGCGGCCTGGCGCACGCCGGCCTGCGAGGGCGCGCCGGCGCGCACGGTGAGCAGATTGGTGCCCAGCGACTGGATATTGCGCTGCACGTCATCCTGGCTGCCGCGCCCCACGGCGAGCAGCGTGATCACGGCGCCGACACCGATGACAAGGCCGAGCATCGCGAGGAGCGTGCGCAGCAGGTGCGCGGTGAGCGAGTCGTACGCCACGCGCAGGCTGTCACCGATCGACATCAGCCACCCCCGCCCGCGGGCTGCACCGTCGTGTGCTGCGTCGCCACCTGCTGGGCACCGCTCGCCTGATCCTCAGGCGCGGCGATGTCCTCAGGGAGCGGGACGGCGAGGTGATGGGGGTGGCGGCGGTCGGCGACCGACGCGTCGGCGATCACCCGGCCATCGCCGATCTGCACGATGCGCTTCGCACACTGGGCCACGTCCGGCTCGTGCGTGACCATCATGATCGTGACGCCGCCGTCGTTCAGCTCCTGCAGCAGCGCGAGGATCTCCTCGGACACGCGGCTATCAAGGTTGCCGGTCGGCTCGTCGGCGAACAGCACGCTGGGGCTCGTGACCAGCGCGCGCGCGATGGCGACACGCTGCTGCTGGCCACCCGACATCTCGGTCGGGCGGTGCCACAGCCGTTGGCCGAGACCGACGCGCTGGAGGGCGGCGATCGCACGCGCCTCGCGATCCGTGCCGCGCTGGTAGATGAGCGGCACCATCACCTGATCCACCGCGCGCATGCGCGGGAGCAGGTTGTAGTTCTGGAAGACGAACCCGATCTTCTCGCTGCGCACGGTCGAGAGGTCGTCGTCGGAGAGCGAGGCGACATCGACGCCACTGAGCTCGTACGTACCACTGCTGGGGCGGTCGAGGCAGCCGAGGATGTTCATCAGCGTCGACTTGCCCGAGCCGGATGCACCCATGATCGCGACGTACTCACCCTCCGCAACATCGAGCGAGACGCCGGCGAGCGCGTAGACCGTCTCCTCACCGAGCCGGTACGACTTCGTGAGATCGCGGACACGGATGATCGAGCGTTGAGCGGTCACGAGGGGCGCGCCTACCGGCCCGCAGGGGCAGCGCCGCCCGCCGGCCCGAAGCCACCGCCGGGGTTACCATCACC
>CAYOIG010000834.1:0-2766 GCA_964403915.1 uncultured Myxococcaceae bacterium | reverse complement strand
TCGTGAAGCGGATCCTGGAGGGCCGGTGACGGACTCGAGCACGCCGGCGACGCGCCGCCCCATCCCGACGTTGGTGGAGGCCGGAACCCGCTTCGACGGGCTCGTCACCTTCCGGGGCGCCGTACGGGTCGAGGGTCTCGTCGTCGGGCAGGTCGTTGCCGAGGGCACGCTCTGGCTTGCGGCGGAAGGTGAACTTCGAGGCCGCATCGAGGCCGACGAGGTGCTGGTGGAGGGCGCCTGCGAAGGCGAGATCGCGGCGCGCGACCGCATCGAGCTCCGGCCTACGGCGCGCGTGCGCGGGCAGATGACGGCGCCCCGCGTCGTGATGACCGACGGCGCGCACTTCGACGGTCGATGGCTGGCGGGCTCGCCGGCGGCCGACGCCGGGGTGCCGAAGCCCAGCGAGGAGCCCGCTGCGGACCCCGACCCGGCGGCGGTCTCGGCCCCGAGAACGGCCTCGATTCCAGCTTGAAGTTCGCTCCGGCTATGCAACCATCCGCCCGCTTCGTTTCCGGCGGGTCGCCGGCGATGCTGCGGCCCGTTGGCCTCCTGGCCCTCGCGGGCGCCGCTCGAAGCTCCTGCGGTACTCGGCTCTCTCCGGCGCTGGCACGACGGAGCGGAAGAGAGCTTCGGCGCGGGAGCGGGATCGCCACTGACCGGCCGCCGAAGCTACGGAAAGGAGCAGGGTCGGAGTGCTTGCCGCGCGTCACCGAGGACGGACGGGATCGCAAAGCCGCACCTTCCTGCCTCCGGGCCTGGCTGTGGGCCTGCTGCTGGCGGCCGCCCCGGCTATCGCAGCGGGGGGACACGGCGGTGGCCACGACCTCGTGCTCTTCCCCGAGTGGGCAGAGCTCGTGCCGCTTCTTCTGCTCTTCCTGCTCTTGATCCCGCTCGTGAACGGCCTTCTCTTCAAGCCCGTGTTCCGCATCCTCGACGCCCGGGAGGAGCGGATCGACGGCGCGCGCCGTCGCGCCGGGCGGCTCGAGCAGGACGCCGCGGCGGTTCTGGAGCGCTATCGCGTCGCCGTGAGCGAAGTGCGTGCCGAGTCCGATGCCGAGCGCAAGACCACGCTCGAGGCCGCCCGCCGCGCGCAGGCCGAGCTCGTGGCTGGCGAGCGAGTCGCCGCCGAGCACCGGATGGAGGCCGCGAGGCGCGAGATCGACGGTGCGCTGGGCAGCGCGCGAGAGGGTCTGCGTCGCGACGTTGAGTCGCTGGCGCGAGAGGCTGCGGCGCGCATCCTCGGGCGGTCTCTCTCGTGAGGCGCCGCGCGATCCTGCTTCCGCTCGCCCTCCTGCTTGCGCCCGCTGTCGCGCACGCTTCCGAGCCCGCCGGCGAAGAGTTCGTCGACATCCTTCTCAAGGGCCTCAACCTGGCGCTCGTCTTCGGTCTGATCGCCTGGTACGGGCGCGAGCCGATGCGCCGCTTCTTTGCAGACCGGCGGCAGGTGATCGCGCAGGATCTCGGGCAGGCCGCGAAGCTCCTCACCGACGCCGAGCTCAAGTACGCAGAGTGGGAGCGACGCATGGCGGGCCTCGACGCGGAGCTCGCCGAGATCCGGCAGCAGGCACGCGAGCGCGCGGAGGCCGAGCGCATCCGCATCCTCGCCGATGCGACGGCGTCGGGCGAGCGCATCCGCCGGGATGCCGAGACGTCGCTCGAGCAGGAGCTGCGCCGGGCGCGGGCCGAGCTTCGGGCCGAGGCGGCGGATCTCGCGGTGCGGCTTGCGGGACAGCTGGTCACGGAGCGCATGACGGCGGCGGACGGCGAGAAGCTGCTCGAGGAGTTCGTGACCCGGCTCGGACAGCAGAAGCCAGGCGCCCGGGGAGGGGCCTGATTCCATGCGCAGCCATGCCGTCGCGCGCCGCTACGGGCGCGCCATCTTCCAGCTCGCGGTCGAGGAAGGCCGCGCGGCCGAGGTATTGGCGGAGGTCGACGCCCTGGTGGCGCTGCTCGCCGAGAGCGCGCCGCTCGCGGACGTGCTCTACCGCCCGCTCTATCCGCTGGCCGAGCGCCGGGCGGCCTTCGACGCCGTCGCCAGACGCATGGGGCTCAGTGCGACGCTCGGGCGCTTCGTCGAGTTCCTGCTGCAGCAACACCGCATGCGCGACTTCCCGCTGATCGCCGGCGAGATGCATCGTCTGGCGGACGAGGCCGCCGGTCGTGTCGAGGCGGAGGTCGTCTCCGCCGCGACGCTCGAGCCCGCGCACCTCGAGCGCGTGCGCCAGGCGCTCGCTGCAAACACCGGCCGCGAGGTGCGGGTCACGCCGCGCGTCGACCCGGGCCTGATCGGCGGAATCGTCGCACGTGTCGGCGATCTGATCTTCGATGGAAGCATCCGCACGCAGCTCGACCAGCTGCGCGCGAACCTCGTGAGGGAGCGATGAGCACGGACATCAAGCCGGGAGAAATCACCGACATCCTCAAGCGCGAGATCAAGGAGTTCGGGCGCTCCGTCGAGGTTGCTGAAACCGGCACCGTCCTTTCGGTCGGCGACGGTATCGCGCGCGTCTACGGTCTCGACCAGGCCATGGCCGGCGAGCTCGTCCTGTTCCCCGGCGAGCTGCAGGGCATGGTGCTCAACCTCGAAGAGGACAACGTCGGCGTCGCGCTCATGGGCGAGTCGTCGCACGTTCGCGAGGGCGATCTCGTGAAGCGCACGGGCCGCATCATCGAGGTGCCCGTGGGCATGGGCCTGCTGGGCCGCGTGGTGGACGCGCTCGGCAACCCGATCGACGGCAAGGGACCGATCCAGGCGACCGAGACCCG
>CAYOIG010000833.1:0-2390 GCA_964403915.1 uncultured Myxococcaceae bacterium | reverse complement strand
CGACAACCCGTACTCGGAAGCTCTCTTCCGCACGTTGAAGTACCGGCCTGAGTACCCGACGAAGCCGTTCGCCGACGTCGCTACCGCACGCGCATGGGTCGAGAGCTTCGTGGCCTGGTACAACGGAGAGCATCTGCACAGTGGCGTTCGTTTCGTAACTCCCGGCGATCGCCACGCGGGCAAGGACACGGCGATCCTCGCGCAGCGCCGTCAGGTCTACGAGGATGCGCGCGCGAAGAATCCGGCGCGCTGGGCACAGTCCACGCGCAACTGGTCGCCCGTCGAGGAGGTGTACTTGAACCCAGAGAAGCCGAGTCGACGGGCGACCTCGGCAACCGTGCCGCAGCGCCCCGACGGTGTGGCCGCATGAACCTTCATCCGACAACTACCTTGACACTCACCGCTCTGGTCACGCGTTACCGCGCGCAGTCGGAGACGCGGAGACCGGTACACGAGTGGCCGATCGCGCCGTGACGATACCGGCGCCTCGCGTCTCCCTCCGCGGGCGCCCGCGCCCGTATGAACTCGGAGCGACGGCCGTGGACTTTCTCGCCTGGCTCGCCGGGCCCGCGGTGCTCCAGATTCCCGGGAAGGATCGCACCCGGGCGCGGGGGCTATCGACGCTGCTCCACGGCAACGAGCCCTCGGGCCTTCGCGCGCTGCACGCATTCCTGCGGAGCGGCGCCCTGCCGGCCGTGGACCTCGTGGTCTTCGTGGGCGCGGTCGCCGCGGCGCAGGCGGCGCCGGGCTTCGCCCATCGCATGCTTCCGGGCCGCCGCGACCTGAACCGCTGCTTCCACCCCCCGCACGAGGGAGAGGAGGGCGAGGTGGCGGGCGAGGCGCTCCGGCTGCTGCGGGAGTCCGGCTGCGAAGCCCTCGTGGATCTCCACAACAACACTGGACACAATCCTGCGTATGGCGTCGCCACGACTCTCGATGCCGGGCGGATCAATCTGACGCTGCTCTGGGCGGAGCGCCTGGTGCACAGCGATCTGCGCCTCGGGACGATCATCGAGGCGACGGCCGAAGACTTTCCGGGAGTGACGATCGAGTGTGGTCGGGCCGGAGATCCTGCCGCCGACGAGACCGCCTTCGCGGGCCTCTCCCGCTACGCCAGCCTCGAATCGCTAGAGCTACGGCGCGTGCCCGCGGCAGCGCCCGAAATCCTCGAGGAGCCCATCCGGGTGAGCGTGCGAGAAGGCGTCTCGGTCGCATTCGCCAAGCGCCCGGCCCCGGGCGCACAGCTCACGCTCCGCGGAGACATCGACCGCCACAATTTCGAGCTGCTGCTCCCGGGCGTCCCCGTCGGATGGGTCGCGGCCGGGGCTCCCTGGCCGATCGAGGCCCGTGGCGCCGACGGAGACGATGTCTCACGCGACATCTTCACGCTTCGCGACGGTCTGCTCGAGACCCGTCGTGCGGGCGTGCCCATCATGATGACGACCGACGTCGCCGTGGCCCAGAGCGACTGCCTCTTCTACTTCGCGCGCCCGCGCTGAAGAAAATGGCTGCGATCCCCGCTATGATAACTGGGCTCAGCCAGCCCTCCCTCGATCTGCGGGAGCTCGGATCCTGCAAGCGTGAGGTCCAAGATGCCTCTTCGGCTCCGGCACGCAACGATCCATGGTCACGACGTCGGTTACCGGATGGCGGGCGAGGGGCCCGCGATCCTGCTGATCCACGGCATGGCGGGCAGCTCGCGCACGTGGCTGAAGGTCATGAAGGTGCTCTCGCGCGACTACACGGTGATCGCGCCCGATCTTCTCGGCCACGGCGAGTCGGCCAAGCCGATGGGCGATTACTCTCTCGGCGCCTATGCGAGCGGCCTGCGCGATCTGCTCATGGGCACGCTCGGCATCGAGCACGCGACGCTCGTCGGGCAATCGCTCGGCGGCGGCGTCGCGATGCAGCTCGCCTATCAGCATCCGGAGCTCTGCGAGCGACTCGTGCTCGTCGCGAGCGGCGGGCTTGGCCGCGAGGTGAGCTGGGTGCTGCGAGCGCTCACCTTGCCGGGCGCCGAGTACGTGATGACCCCGCTCTTTCCCCGCTTCGCGCGCCGTGCCGGCGAACGCGTCATGCGCTTCTTCACCGACCGCGGCGTGCGTGCGCCGCACATCGCGGAGATGTGGAGCGCCTACGCCTCGCTCACCGAGACACCGAACCGTCACGCCTTCATCCGCACCGTGCGCGCGGTGATCGATCCGGGCGGCCAGACGGTGAGCGCCCTCGACCGCCTCTATCTCGCCGCTGCCGTTCCGACCCTCATCGCCTGGGGGGACCAGGACGACATCATCCCGGTCTCGCACGCGCACGCAGCGCACGCGATCCTGCCGGGAAGCCGGCTCGAGATCTTCGAAGGGGCCGGGCACTTCCTCCACGTCGAACATCCG
>CAYOIG010000832.1:0-3110 GCA_964403915.1 uncultured Myxococcaceae bacterium | reverse complement strand
CGGTTGATGGTTCTTGCTCTCGAATCATTGGTTGGCTGAGCGCGTCTCGCATCGAGACCTCTGCGAGACGCGGTCGAGACTACGCGGAACCGTCGAGGCAAACTCCCTCTCTCCGGCCGGGAGCGCGCGATCTTCGGACGTCGGGCGATGAAGAATCCACGACGGAACCGCGAACACGCGCGCGCACAGACCCGCTCGGTCTCCCAGGGAAGTGGTGTGGTGGTCTGCTCCGTGGCGCGCTTCACCGAAACGCCACGCAATCGAAACGCGCATCTGCACCGCGGCGCACCACTCCCATGCGGTCGCGACCTGCGACCCCGCCTGCGTGCGACGGCCCTTCGTGGAGGCTTCACCGCATGGTCACGATCGGGCGACGGAGCACCGCCTATGCTGCGTCGCTGCCGTTCGAGAGGAGGTGGATGAGTCGCTCGCAGAGCACGTTGCTTCCGTTCATTCGACGTTTCGGCGCAGGAGACTTCCCGATCCGGCTCGAGCCCCTGAGCCTGATCCACGTGTCCTCGGGAGAGCTCTCGCTACCGGGTACGACCGGGCTCCATCGAATCGCCACGGGAGAGATCCTTGCGCTGCGCAGGGGCGACCCGATCGATGTCGATCGGATGCGTGGGAGCGGGGAGGCGCTGCTCCTCCACGCTCCGCCGATCTGGGTCGAGCGCGCGGGGGCGCTCTTTGGTGCCGGCGCGTCGCCCGGCCCCGGCGACGACATTGCGCGGGCAAGCGCCGGAAGTGAGGTGGCGCGGCGCACGGCGCGCCTGCTCCTCTCGGCCCACCTCGAGAGGACGCAGGCGCCGCTGGCGGGCGCCGGCGACGGTATCGCCGGAATCGGAGGTGCGGGCCGGATGCTCGAGCTGGTCGGCGTAGCCCTCGCGCTGCACGGCCCGCTCGATGCCGCCAGGCCTCCGGACGGGTCTCGAACGCGCTCACGCCGCGCCGAGCTCGTCCGCACGCTCGAGGAGTTCGAACGTGCCGCGCTCGACAATCTCTCCCTGCGCGTGCTCGCCGAGAAGCTGCGCGTCTCGGAGAGGCAGGCGTCGCGCCTGCTCCGCGAGGCGCTCGGCACGGCGTTTCTGGCGTACGTCACCTCGCTCCGGATCGAACGTGCGAAGAAGCAGCTCGCGACGACCGACGAGCCCGTGACGGACATCGCACTCGAGACGGGCTGGCAGTCGATCAGCCACTTCAATGCGGTGTTTCGACGCTGCGTGGGTGTGACCCCGAGCCATTACCGCGCGAGACAGTTCGGTGAGCGGCCCGCCCGCGCGGCGAACTGATCGCTCTCGCAAGCCCGTCGAGCCGGACGTTGGAGCGGCCTCACGAGAACCTCGCCCGCGCGACCCGAAGGCCGCGCCAACCCGAGCAGCCGCGAATGCAGCCTCCACGCCGTCTCGTTGGGATCTTCTTCGCCGCGTACCTGGCGGCCGGTCTCGTCCTCGCGGCCGACTACGGCATCTCGTGGGACGAGCAGACCAACCGCGAGTTCGGCCACCGCTCGCTCGATCTCGTGGCATCCACCGTCAGCCCCGGCGAGAGCGCCGAGGAAGGCGCTGCCCCCGCCTCGGTCGTCGAGTACGGCCCTGCCTTCGAGATACTGCTCGCGGCGGTGGAGCGAGCGCACGGCTCGGGTGACGAACGCGAGATCTTCGTGCTCCGGCACCGGGCGACCTTCATCGCCTTCTGGTCCGGGATCGTGGCCTTCTACTTCGTGCTGCGGCGGGCGCTCGGCGACGGTTGGCTCGCTCTTCTCGGGTCGATCGCGCTCGCCCTCGTGCCACGGCTCTTCGCCGACTCCTTCTACAACTCGAAGGACGCCGTGCTCGCCGCGCTCTTCGCGATCGCGATGCTCACCGGCCTGCGCTTCCACGAGCGGCCTAGCACGGGACGGGCGCTCGTTCATGCGCTCGTCTGCGGCATCGCAATCGACGTGCGGCTCGTCTCGCTGCTTCTCCCGGCGCTCACGCTCGCGATGTTCGCGGCAGAAGCGACCTCGAGGAGGCGGGAGGGCGCGAACCGAGATCTCGTGCGGGCCGCGCTCGTCTTCGCCGCCGCGCTCGCTGCCTTCGTCCTGCTCTTCTGGCCGCAGATCCGGCAGGCTCCGCTGCGAGAGATCACGGACGCGATCGGGCGGGTGAGTGAAGCTCGACAGCTCGACAACGCCTTCGCGCTCTACGACGGGAGCTTCGTCCCCGTGGCCGACCTCCCGTGGCACTACCTGCCGACGTGGATCGGACTCACGATGCCGCCGTGGCTGCTCGCGCTCGCCTTCGTCGGCGTCGTCGCGTGCACGTGGCGTCTCGCCCGCTTCGGTCCGCTTCACCCTGAAGGCCGCCCGGCCTTCCTGCTGCTCCTCCTCGTCGTCGTTCCCCTCGGCGCGGCGATGGCGCTCCGCCCGGTTCTCTACGACGGCTGGCGGCACTTCTACTTCGTGACCCCCGCGCTCGTCGGGCTCGGCTTCGTCGCGGTGCGCGACCTCGCCCGACGCCCGGGCTGGCGAGCACCCTTGCTCGGTTTCGTCGTGGTCGGGCTCGTGACTTCGGCCTTCGCAGTCGCTCGCCATCATCCGCACCAGCAGGTGTACTTCAACGTCTTCGCGCCCGACGAAGTCCACCGCTTCTACGAGGTCGACTACTGGGGGCTCTCGTACCGCGACGGCCTCGAGGAGATCCTGCGTCGCGATCGGTCTCCTTCGATACCAGTGGCCGTCGCGGACCTTCCCGGCCTCCTGAACGCGATGATTCTGCCGAGACGGGAGCGCGAGCGCATTCGTTTCGTGCCGATCCGCGAGGCGAGGTACTTCGTCTCGAATCATCGGCAGCCGCACCACCACCGGCGCTTTCTCGCCGGAGAGGGCCCCTACGCGCGCGAGGTCTTCGCGGTTCGCGTGGAAGACGCGCACCTGCTCGGCGTGTACGAGGTTGGCGACTGACTCGCGCGGAGGCCCAGCGCGTCAGACCTCCGCGGGCAGAAGGAGCGGCTGCGCCGATGCCGGCATGCGGGCCCGCGCGCGCAGGAGGCGTGCGCGGGCAACCTCGCGACGCGTGATCGTGAGCACGAAGGCCGCCAGCGGTAGCGTGCCGTCATAGTCCGAGAGCGTT
>CAYOIG010000831.1:0-2025 GCA_964403915.1 uncultured Myxococcaceae bacterium | reverse complement strand
GGCTTTTGGCCGTATAACGGTTTAGCAAACCGCCGCCTTCAGCCACTCGGCCACCTCTCCGCGCGAGGCGGGAGCTTATCGGGCCGGCGCTCCGTCGGCACGGGCACAGGCCCCGGCGGGGCCCGCGGGCGGAGAGGGAGGGATTCGAACCCTCGAGACGCTTGCGCGCCTGGCGGTTTTCAAGACCGCTGCCTTCAACCGCTCGGCCACCTCTCCCAAGCCCGCGAAAGTCTTACGGATCTAATCATCCGGGGCGGGGCGGGTCAAGGCGCGCGGCCGGTTGGCGGCACCCCGGGCGTGTGCTTCCCTTCGCGCCATGCTCGACCCCCGCACGATCGCCGCGCGCCGCCACGAGATCGCCGAGAGCTGCCGGCGCCGGGGCGTCGCCGCCGATCTCGACGGCGCCATCGACCACCACGAGCGCGTGGCGGCGCTGCAGACGCAGCTCCAGGAGCTCTACCGCCTGCGCAACGAGCACCAGGCCCAGGGCAAGCGCCCGCTCGAGGTCGCCGAGCGCGAGGCGCACGCGACGCAGGGCCGGCGCCTCAAGGACGACGCCGCCCGCCTCGAGGCCGAGCTGGCCGAGGCGGAGAAGGCGCTCACCACGCTGGTGGCGGCGATCCCGAACCTGGTTCACCCGGATGCGCCGACCGGCGGCGAGGCCGACTTCCGCGAGGTGCGCCGCTGGGGCACGCCGGCCGCGTTCGCATTTCGTCCCCTCGATCACCTCACCCTCGCCGAGCGGCTCCAGCTCGTGGACTTCGAGGGCGGCGCCCGCGTCGCGGGGCAGAAGTGGTACTTCCTCAAGAACGAGGCCGTGCTGCTCGAGCTCGCGCTCCAGCGTTTCGCCCTCGACGTGCTGATGGAAGCCGGCTTCACGCCCTTCCTCACGCCCGACGTCGCGAAGCCCGAGATCCTCGACGGCATCGGCTACAACCCGCGCGGCCCCGAGACGCAGATCTACTCGCTCGCGAACGAGGATCTCTGCCTCGTCGGCACGGCGGAGATCACGCTCGGCGGGCTGCACAAGGACGCCATTCTCGACGAAGAGATGCTGCCGCTACGGCTCGCGGGTCTCTCGCACTGCTTCCGCACCGAGGCCGGTGCGGCCGGGCGCGAGAGCCGCGGCTTGTATCGCGTGCACCAGTTCTCGAAGGTGGAGATGTTCGCGCTCACGCGTCCCGAGGACAGCGAGGCGATGCACGCGGAGCTCGTGGCGCTCGAGGAGAAGATCTTCCAGGCGCTCGAGATCCCGTACCGCGTGATCGACGTCGCGTCGGGCGACCTGGGCGCGCCGGCCTACCGGAAGTTCGATCTCGAGGCCTGGATGCCCGGCCGCGGCGAGCGCGGCGACTGGGGCGAGGTGACGAGCGCCTCCAACTGCACCGACTACCAGGCGCGGCGGCTCGGCATCCGCTTCCGGCGCAAGGGCGGCAAGCGCAACGAGTTCGTCCACACGCTCAACGGCACGGCCGTGGCCCTCTCCCGGGCGCCGATCGCGATCCTCGAGAACCACCAGCGCGAGGACGGCTCGGTGGCGATCCCGAAGGCGCTCCGGCCCTACCTCGGCCGCGATGTCATCGGGCCGAGGTAGCCGGCCCGGCTCGCGCCGGCCCCGACGCGACCGTGACGGCCGACCCGCTCCATCTCGTCCTCGGCACCGCCGGCCACATCGACCACGGCAAGACCGCGCTCGTTCGCGCGCTAACGGGCGTCGATACCGACCGGCTTCCCGAAGAGCGGGCGCGCGGCATCACCATCGCACTCGGCTTTGCGCCGCTCGATCTCGCCGCCGGCAGCGAGCGGATGCGGCTCTCGGTGGTGGACGTTCCGGGCCACGAAGGCCTCGTACGCACGATGGGGTCGGGTGCCACGGGTATCGATCTCGTGCTGCTGGTGGTCGCGGCCGACGAGGGCGTGATGCCGCAGACTCGCGAGCACGTCGCAATCTGCGACCTGCTCGGCCTCTCGCACGGCGTCGTGGCGCTCACGAAGATGGACCTCGCAGCGGAGGACGTGGCCGAT
>CAYOIG010000830.1:0-1698 GCA_964403915.1 uncultured Myxococcaceae bacterium | reverse complement strand
GGAGCTGTTCTGCGTGATGACGGTCGGCATGGCGTCGATCGCGGGCTCGGTGCTGCTCGTCTACGTCCAGATGCTGGGCGGCGGCGACTACGCCGGCCATCTCGTCACGGCCAGCCTGCTCTCTGCGCCCGCCGGCATCCTCGTCTCGAAGGTGATGGTTCCCGAACGCGAGACGCCGGTCACTCTCGGGCGCGGTCACCTCGACGTGCCGCGCGCAGGATCAAACCTGATCGATGCTGCGGCCGTCGGCGCCATCGACGGGATGCGCCTGTGCGCCTACATCGGCGCCATGCTGCTGGCCTTCATCTCGCTGATCGCGATGCTGAACGACGGCCTCGCGCTGCTGGGAGGCCTCGTCGGCCTCGAGGGGCTCACGATGCAGAAGCTGCTGGGCTGGGCGCTCGCGCCGCTCGCCTTCGTGATGGGCGTGCCGTGGCAGGACGCCGTACCGGTCGGCTCGCTGCTGGGCGTCAAGACCGTCCTCAACGAGTTCATCGCCTATCACGACCTCGGCGCCCTGATCCGGGAGGGAAGCCTCGCGCCCCGTTCGGCAGTGATCGCCTCCTATGCCCTGTGCGGCTTCGCGAACTTCGGATCGCTCGCGATCCTGCTCGGCGGCCTCGGTGGCATGGCTCCGTCGCGGCGCGGCGACATTGCCCGCCTTGGCCTGCGCTCGATCCTGGGCGGCTCGCTCGCGAGCTTCATGACCGGCTGCATCGCAGGCCTGCTGCTGTGACCGCAGCAGAGCGCCGCCACCGCATCCATCTCGGCGATGCCCTGGGCGTGCTGCGCGCGATCCCGGACGCGAGCGTCGACCTGGTCTACGCCGATCCTCCCTTCAACACGGGAAAGCGTCAGACGCGCACACGGCTCCGGACGCTGCGCGCCGACGACGGAGACCGAACGGGCTTCCAGGGCCGCCGCTACGCGACGCTGCGGGGCGAAACGTTCGCCTTTGGCGACCGCTTCGACGACTATCTCGCCTTTCTCGAGCCGCGTCTCGTCGAGATCCGGCGCGTGCTCGCCCCGCACGGAAGCCTCTACCTGCACCTCGACTTTCGCGAGGCCCACGGCGCGAAGCTGCTGCTGGACGAGATCTTCGGCCGCGAGCAGTTTCTAAACGAGCTCATCTGGGCCTACGACTACGGCGGCCGTGCACGCGACCGCTGGCCCGCGAAGCACGACACGATCCTCTTCTACGCGCGCGAGGCGGGGCGTCACGTCTTCGAGACGGATGCCGTGGAGCGCATCCCGTACATGGCCCCCGGCCTCGTCTCGCCCGAGAAGGCCGCACGCGGCAAGCTCCCGACCGACGTCTGGTGGCACACGATCGTGCCCACGAATGGCCGCGAGCGCACGGGTTACCCTGCGCAGAAGCCGCTCGGGATCCTTCGGCGCATCGTGGCGGCCTCCTCGCGCGCGGACGCCCTCGTTCTCGACCCCTTCGCCGGCAGCGGCACCACGGGCGCAGCCTGCCTCGAGCTGGGCCGGCGCTTCCTGCTGGTCGACGAGAGCCCCGAGGCGCTGGGGGTGATGGCGCGGCGCTTCGCCGGCGTGCCCGGCATCGCCTGGCTCGGCTTCGATCCCGAAGCGGCGGGCCCTCCGCCGGCTCTCTGACACCGGACGGCTGACGGCAGCGCTCGGCACCCGGGAAAAGCCCGACAGCGCCGCGGAGCGAAGCCCTCTCTCGACCTCCCT
>CAYOIG010000829.1:0-1699 GCA_964403915.1 uncultured Myxococcaceae bacterium | reverse complement strand
CGCCAGCACCCCGAGCGGCTGCGGATCGTCGCGCTGGCCGAGCCCGTGGCGGAGCGGCGGGCGGCCGTCGCGGCCGAGCATGGCCTCGCGGGCGATCGCGTGGCTGCCGACTGGCGGGAGCTGCTGCAGCGCCCGGCGCTCGCACCCGTGGCCATCGTCGCCACCGGCGACATGGAGCACGTCGAGCCGGCGCTCGCCGCGCTCTCATGCGGCTACCACGTGCTGCTCGAGAAGCCGATCGCTCCCGAAGCCCGGGACTGCGTGCGTGTGGTGGAGGCGGCCGAGCGCGCAGGACGCATGCTCCAGATCGGCCACGTGCTTCGCTACACGGCCTTCTACGAGCAGGTGCAGGCCATCGTCGCGAGCGGGAGGCTCGGCGAGACCGTCGCCCTCGACATGAAGGAGCACGTGGCGCACTGGCACATGACGCACTCCTACGTGCGGGGGAAGTTCCGCAACCGCCGCATCGCGGCGCCGATCGTGCTGGCGAAGACCTGCCACGATCTCGATCTGATGACGTGGATCGTGGGCCGACCGGCGCTGCGCGTGGCCTCCTTCGGCTCCCTCTCGCACTTCTGTTCGGGGCAGGCGCCGACCGGTGCGCCGGGTCGCTGCACCGACGGCTGCCCGGCGCAGGAGAGCTGCCCGCACGACGCCGTGCGCTTCTACCTCGGGCCCGACGATGGGCTCGCGCGGCTCTGGCCCTGGACCGATCTCGGAATCGACCCCGCGCGGGAGGCCCGGCGCCGCGCCCTCGAGACGGGGCCCTATGGTGTCTGCGCCTACCGCTGCGACAACGACGTGCCCGACCACCAAGTGCTCGCCGTCGAGTTCGGCGGCGGCGTCACGGCGAGCTTCACGCTGCAGGGCCTCGCGACGCACGAGCGGCGAACGATTCGCATCAGCGGTACGAAGGGCGAGCTGCGCGGCGTGTTCCAGGAGGGCCTCATCGACGTAACGCGCCACGGCTCGCTGGAGACCGAGCAGCACCGCATCGAGGCTTCGCTGGCGGGCCATCTGGGCGGCGACGAGGGCCTGCTCGGCCACTTCACCGACGTGGTCGCTCGCGGCGCTGTGGGCGAGGTGCGCGCGTCGGGGCGCGTCTCGCTGGATAGCCATCTGCTCGGCTTCGCGGCCGAGCAGGCACGCCTCGAGGGCCGCGTGGTGGAGATGGATACTTTCCGCGCGCAGCTCGCGCGGGCCGGGGGCCGCGCGTGAAGGAGTCTCGAGCGGAGAATCGTGCGCGCGCGCTGCTGCTGCTCGGCGTCGTGGCCGGCGTCGGGCTCGCGGCGATCGGCTTGCTCCAGAGCGGGAGCACGGGTACGGGGCTCCCCGATGGCGTGGTCGCGCTGGTGAACGGAGAGGCGATCTCGGCCGAATCGTTCGCGCAGTTCGAGGCGGCGGTGACGGCGGAGCGCCGGGGCGCGCCGCTCGACGAGGCCCAGCGGCAGCGGCTCCTCGACCGGATCGTCGACGAGGAGCTGCTGCTGCAGCGCGGACTCGAGCTCGGCCTCGCGCGGCACGAGCCCACGGCGCGACGCTCGATCGTGTCGGCCGTGGTGGCGACGGTGACCTCCGACGCGGAGACCGAGGAGCCCGACGAGGAGACGCTCCGGCGCTTCCACACCGAGGCGGCCGACCGCTTCCAGAAGCCGGGCCGGGTGGTGGCCGAGGCGCTCTTCACGAGCACCGTCACGCG
>CAYOIG010000828.1:0-2967 GCA_964403915.1 uncultured Myxococcaceae bacterium | reverse complement strand
GCAGGGCACGGCGCCCGGCTACGACGAAGGCCCGGGCCCGTCCGGCGGCAGCGCGCCGCCCGCGGACGACATTCCGTTCTAGGAACGCGGGCGACGTCCTCAGCAGGACGAACGAGAAGGAGCGGGAGATCGAGCCAGGGCCGGGGGGCGGGGCGGCCCGCTCCCGACCCCACCCGACTCAGCGCGCCGAGTCAGCCCGCAGGCGGCGAACCACGCCGTTGATCTTCGCGCGGGCGCGGCTGTCGAGGTTGTCGAACTCGATGCCCATGCCAGCGGTCTCGGCGGGCCGCTCGGCGCTCGTCCAGACCACGCGGCCGCGCACCTTGATCGGAGCCTCGCTGCCGGGGATGCGGAACTGCAGCACCACGACCGTTCCGGGGGGCTGGAGCGTCTCGGTCTCGATGAACATCCCGCCCTCGTTGACGTCGGCGGTGAACTCGGAGAAGAACGCGTCCACCGTGCCGTAGTCGACGCGGACCACGAACGGAGAGCGCTCCGAGCGTCGCCGGTCCGCGGGTGTGCCCGCGCCGCGGGGGGATTCGGGAATGGGTCTTGCGCCTGCCTTCGACATGCCGACCTCGTGCCCGCGGCCGCCGCCGCCCGGACCGCCCTCTCCATCGACCGCCCGGGGGGGCGGCCTTAGCAGGCGCGCGGAGCGCCCACGCAGAGAGGCCATCCGGCTCACGGCTGCGGGAAGCCGCCCGCCTCACGCAGGCTCACGAATCCGCGCTCGGCCACGATCACGTGGTCGAGAACGTGGACGCCGAGCAGCTCCCCGGCGCGCACCAGCCGGGCGGTGATCTCCACGTCCTCGCGGCTCGGCGTCGGATCGCCGCTCGGATGGTTGTGCACGAGGATCACGGCGGCGGATGCCTCGCGCAGTGCGGGACGGAAGACCTCGCGTGGATGCACGAGACTCGCCGTCAGCGTGCCCTGCGAGACCACGACGTCGCGCAGCCAGCGGTGGCGCCCGTCGAGCAGCACCACGACGAAGCGCTCGTGCGGTGTGTCGCGCAGACGCGGATGAAAGTGCCGGTGCACGTCCGCCGCCGACAGCACGGCCTCTCCCGCGCGAAGGCGCCGCATGGCGAGACGGCGCCCGAGCTCGAGGGCCGCCACGATGCTCGCGCTGCGTGCGGGCCCCATGCCCGGCGCCTCGGAGAGCTCGGCCGGCGTCGCCCGTGCGAGGCCGTGCAGGCCGCCGTGGCGACCCAGGAGCTGACCGGCCTGCCAGGCCGCATCGCCGCAGCGTGAGCCGGTGCCGAGCAGCAGGGCGAGCAGCTCTGCATCGGCGAGGGATTCGGGACCGTGGTCGTGGAGACGTTCGCGCGGGCGCTGGGCGGCGTCGCTCGGCATGGAGGCTCCGGCGGGACCGGAGGAGCCTCGAGCTTAGCGCGCGCCTGCCGCGTCCTGGCAAGCCTGCTCGCTGGCGTTCGCCTTCGCGAGCGCGGCGCCGAAGGCCTCTGCCGGAACCTCGGGCGCCACCAGGCTCCGGAAGCTCGCCTCGCGCCGTGCGGGCGGCTCGAGCTCATCGTTCACGCGGCGCAGCAGGGCGAGAAAGCCCTGCGCGAGCTGCGGCTGGCTCGCCGCCGCAGCGAGTTCGATCGGCGAAGCCGGACTGAAGCGACTGCCATCGCTGAGCGTGATGACACCGCCCGGTGACACTTCGCCGAGACGCTTCATCGCAGCACGCAGGAAGGGCTCGCGGTAGTCGTTCGGAGACAGCGCGCGCGACAGGGCCGCCGGATCGAGGCCCGCGCGCAGCGCGGCATCGAAGCTCGACGCGCAGCCCGTGACGTCCGGCGCACGCACTCCGGCGAGCGCAGCCTGCATCTTCTCCACGGAAGCCGCGGCCGCACCCGCTGCCGGCACCAGATCGACGGTGAAGGCGTGGAGCTGGCGCGCAGCATCGAAGCTCTGGCGGGAGCGAAGCTCCGGCTTCGGCTGTCTCGCCTCGGGCGCCAGCTCGACGCGCACCAGCAGATCTTCACCGAGCTGCTGGGCATCGATCTTCTGAACGAGAGGGCTGCTGAGGCCGGCGAGCTGGCCTTCGACCGAAGGCCCTTCGGAGGTCTCGTTCAGCACCACGCTGAAGCCGTCCGGCCGCTCCTGAAAACGCACGACCGGTGCCTGGCGCGTGAGGAAGGTGAGCGCGGAGCGGCCAGCAAAGTAGGTCTGCGACGCGCCGTCGAGCTGATTCGGCACGGGGTCGAGATCGATCGTGAACCGGGTCTCCTCGGACGCGATCCCGACCTGGACCTCCTTCGAGCGGTAGCCCGGCAGAAAGGCACGGATGGTGACGGAGTCGCGGGGCCCCGCGTCGCTGCGGCTCGGCAACAGGATGGTGGCCGGTGCCGTGGTCTGTTCGTAGCGCTTCTGGAAGCTCGCACGGACGTAGAACAGATCGAGCGTCGCACCGGGTGGCGTGGTGTCGACCTCGATCTTGCGCTCGCCGTACCAGTAGCCGGGGCCCGATACGAGAGAGCGAAGCGGTCCGAAGACGTTGCGCATGCCGAAGGGCTTCCCGCCCTCGGGCTCGAGACGGATCGTCTCCGCGCGCGCGGCGAACGCGAGCAGGAAGCAAGAGGCGGTGACCAGCCAGCGCACGCGGTTCAGGCTCTGCCCCGACATCCGCCGCAGCGTACCCGCCGGTCGCACGCCGCGACAGGGAGACGTCGCTCGTCAGCGGCTCTCGGTCACGCCCGCCAGGCGCAGGAAGGCATCGGCCAGCACGGCGGCACGCGGGTCGGAGAGCGTACGGAGTGCATGCGCCACGGCGAGCGTACGCTCGCGGCTGCCGGCCTGCTGCGCGAGGCCCGCGAGCCAGGCCTCGCGCTCGGACGCACCGAGCGCCTCGGTCGCACGCAACACCGACGCGGGATCGCGCAGCGCCTCGTCGAGCGCCTCGGGCGGCACGAGCGGGCCCGCCGGCGGCTCCTCGTCCGCCACCTCGGAAGCAGCGGAGGC
>CAYOIG010000827.1:0-9614 GCA_964403915.1 uncultured Myxococcaceae bacterium | reverse complement strand
GCTACCGGGCCGCCGTACGCGCGAAGGTGGCGGCCATCGCGGCGGGTGAGGCCGAGATCGATGCCGCGCAGCGGGCGCGGGCGGCCGAGAGCGCCACGCGACATCTCGTGCTCGCGCGGGAGGCGCTGCGGCATCGCTCCGCCGCTGCGCTTGTCCTCGTCTGCGGCGCCGTCGGAACGGGAAAGAGCACGGCAGCGGCGGAGATTGCGGATGCGCTGGGTGGCGTCGTCATCGCGTCGGACCGCGTGCGCAAGCGGCTCGCGGGCCTCGCGCCAACGGAGCGTCCGCGCGGAGCGGAGCTGGACGCGCTCTATGCCGCAGCCACGACCGATCGCGTGTATGCCGGCCTGCTCGAGCGGGCCGGCCCGGTCGTGGCCTCCGGCCGCACGGTCGTGCTCGATGCGACCTGGTCGCGCCGCTGTCACCGCGAGGACGCGCTCCGCTTCGCGGCCGGCCTCGGGCTGCCGATCGTGCTCGTTCGGACCCACTGCGCCCGTGACGTCGCGATGAAGCGTCTGGCGACGCGTGCTGCGATCGGCCGCGATCCGTCCGATGCCGGGCCCGAGCGCTTCGACCCGAGCGTGGCCGCCTTCGAGGCCGCGACCGAGTGGCCGATTGGCGCACGCATCGACGTCGCGACCGAGCGGGATCTCTGGCGCGAGGATCTGCGCGCACGCATCGCACGCTGGCGCGAGGCGGCGAGCCGCTCCGGCTGACGGTCTGGCCTCGCCGCAGGCCACGAATACCTGATTCCGCTGCCACTTCGGAGCGTAAGCCATCCGTCCTGCGCCTTGGCTGCGCCTGACTTGCGAGGGTTTCCTCCGAGCCGGCTGCCACTTCTCCCGCCGCTCGCCCACTACCCAGGAAGAGCATGGCCGGCCCCCGTTCCGGCCGAGAGTGGAGGTTTTCAGTGCGCAAATTGAACTCACGGAGAATTGCGGCCGCGGTGGCCGCTGCAGGGCTCGCCCTTGCCGTGTCGGCAACGCCCGCACGGGCGATTCCGATCGTCGGCGACTACAGCACCATCGACATCACGATCGCGCCGGCCCTCTCGGCCGCGGGCGTGACCCTGTCGGCCCTCGGTGATCTGGAGCTGTTCACCGCTTCGTTCCTCGGCATCACAATGGCCGTGATCCCGGTGACCGGCGGCGACGTGGATCTGCCGACGTCGTTCCTGGGAACGATCGAGCACAGTGGCAGCGGCCTGCGCCTCTCGTTCCTCGGCGTCGATCTCGACTTCAACAACCTCGTGTTCAATACGATCACCGGCCAGGTGTTCTCCGACTTCGTGTCGCCCATCGGCTCGGCCACGACGGACATCTTCGACATCCTGCCGTGCGACAGCGGGCCGCCGGGCACGTGCGCGACGATCCCGGGCGGCGCCGTGGGCCCGAGCAGCCTGCGGCTCACGTTCTCGGCCAATGGCGCGGCGGTCGTTGCCGCCTCGTTCGGCATCTCGGGCCTCGCGGGCGTGCAGTTCGGCGAAGCCGATACGCATCTCACGGCCGTGCCCGAGCCCGGCACGGCGCTCCTCTTCGGGAGCGCGCTGCTGGGCCTTGCGGCACTGCGCCGGGGCCGCCGAGCGTAGACGCGCCTTCGAGGCGTAACGGCGCCCGGTCGATGCATCGCATCGGCCGGGCGCTCTGCTTTCCGGCGCCGGCTCAGACCGTCGCGAGCGCCTGCTCGAGGTCGGCCAGCAGGTCGCTCGTGTCTTCGATGCCGCACGACAGGCGCACCAGCGAGTCGGTGATGCCGAGCCGAAGGCGCTCCTCGCGGGGCTGGTCCCAGTAGGACATGACGACGGGCATCTCGATCAGCGATTCGACACCCCCGAGGCTCGGTGCAATGTAGGGGATGCGGCAGCCATCTACGAAGCGCATGGTGGCCTCGAGGTCTGCATCGAGCTCGAAGGAGACGACCCCGCCGAAGCCCCGCATCAGGCGCGCGGCCGTCGCATGGTCGGGATGCGAGGAGAGGCCGGGATACCAGACACGGCGCACGCGCGGGTGCGCTTCGAGCATGCGCGCGACGCGAAGGCCCGTTTCATTGTGCCGCGCCATGCGCAGTGCGAGGGTCTTCATCCCGCGGAGGAGCAGGTAGGCGCTGTGCGCATCCGTGCAGCCGCCGAGCACCCCCACCGCCTTGCGAAGCTCGGCGATGATGTCCTTCGAGCCGGCCGCCGCACCGGCCAGCAGGTCGTTGTGGCCGCCCAGGTATTTGGTGGCGCTGTGCAGCACGAGGTCGGCGCCGTCTTCGAGCGGGCGATGATTGACCGGCGTCGCGAATGTCGCATCGATCACGACGCGGACGCCGTGCGCGTGACACACCCTCACGGTCTCGGGCACATCGATCACGCGCAGGTAGGGGTTCGTGGGAGACTCGGTGAAGAAGAGATTCGATCCCGGACGGATCGCCGACGCCAGCTTCTCGACGTTCGCCGGCTCGATGACCGTGGTCTCGACGTCGAGCTTCGAGAGATACTCGTGGCAGAACTGCCGCGTGCGGCGGTAGCAATCGCTGGTCACGATCAGGTGTCCGCCGCGCGGCAGGAGGGCCAGGAACGTGGTCGTGGCGGCACACATGCCCGACGCGAAGAGCACCGCATCCGCGCTGCCCTCCAGCTCGGAGAGCTTGCGTTCGACGGCGCGCCAGGTGGGGTTGCCGTAGCGGCCGTACTCATCCCGCTGCAGCCGACCCTCCTGGTAGGCCCTCAGCTCGGCGGAGTCCTTGAACCAGTAGGTCGAGGTCTGGAAGACGGGGGTGGTGACGGAATCGCTCGCGGGGCAGTCGCGCTCCCCGCCGTGGACCGCACGGGTGGAATCGCCCGGCTTACCGGGGTCGTGGCTCATGACGTCTCTCGTCGTGGGGCGCTTAGCACGTCGGGCGGAGGCCCGGCTCCGAGGAGATCGGAGAGGCGGGCGGGTCCGAGGGCCTGCAAGCGCCGGAAATCATCCCTGTTCGTTCGAACCCGAGGCCCTGCGAGACTACCGGTGAGGCGGCAGGGGCGCCAATCTCTGCGCCCGGGGCCCGGGTGGGCCGGGGAGAGGCGCATGACACAGCGCATGCGGTCGGTCTGGATCGCGGGCCTGTTGCTCCTGATCGCAGTGGCAGCCCCGTCCGCGGGGGCGGCCGGACCTGCCAATCCGCTCCCGTCGTGGCGCGACGGGCCGGCGCGCCGCGCGATCCTGCGCTTCGTGGCGGCGGTCACGAAGCCGGGCGGCCCCGACTACGTGCCTCCCGCCGAGCGCATCGCGACCTTCGACAACGACGGCACGCTGATGGCCGAGAAGCCTCACTACTTCCAGCTCTACTTCGTGGCGGAGCGCATCCGCGAGCTCGCGCCCCGGCATCCCGAGTGGACGGACGAGCAGCCCTTCAAGGCCGTGATCGAGCGCGACCGCGATCGTCTCGCCGACCTCTCGCTTCCCGACCTCGAGCGGCTGGTGCTGGCCGCATCGGCCGGCACCAGCGAGAAGGAGTACGTGGAGGCGATCGCGCGCTTTTTCGCGCAGGCCGAGAATCCGGAGCTCGGTCTGCCGTTCACGAAGACGGTCTACCGGCCAATGCTGGAGCTGCTCGACTTCCTGCGCGCCCGTGGCTTCAAAGTCTTCATCTGCTCGGCTGCAGGGCCCGAGATGATCCGGGCGTTCTCGGAGAAGGTCTACGGCGTCCCGAGGGAGAACGTGATCGGCAGCGATATGCTGATGCGGTTCGAGCTCGACGGTGAAGAGCCCGTGCTGATGCGCGAGCCCCGCTTCGTGCAGCCGACCAACGACCGCGGCGGCAAGCCCATCAACATCGATCGCGTGGTGGGTCGCAGTCCGATCCTCGCCTTTGGAAACTCGGACGGAGACATCGAGATGCTGGAGTTCACGGCCTACTCGGGCCGGCCCCATCTCGGGCTGCTCCTGCGGCACGACGACGCGGAGCGCGAGTTCGCCTACGAGGAGGGGGCCGAGCAGGCCCTCGCGCTCGCGCCGATCCGCGGCTGGGTCGTCGTCGGTATGCGAGAGAGCTTCCGGCGCGTCTTCCCTACGCCACCGCTCCGGCCCCTCGAAGCGCCGTGATCTCCTCGTCCGAGTAGCCCGCTTCGCGCAGGATGGCATCGGTCTGCTCTCCGAGGCGCGGCGGAAGCGCGCGCACGTCTGCCGGCGTGTGCTCGAAACGAGCGGGCTGGCGGAGCAGCCGCAGGCGTCCCGCTTCTGGATCCTCCACCTCGAAGACGGTCCGGTTGTGTGCCACCTGCGGATCGACGAGAAACTCAGCGACGCCGTTGGCCGGCGCCAGTGGCGCGCCGAGCGCGCGCGCACGCGCCACCAGCTCCGCAGTCGGCCACTTGCGGATCTCCTGCGCGAGGATCTCGAACAGCTCCTTGGCGTGCATCACGCGCGTCAGCAGGTTCCGGGCGCGGGGATCGTCGATCAGGTCCTTGCGCTCGATCGCCTGGCAGATGCCGCGAAACTGGTTGTCCTCGATGATCATCATCACCACGTAGCCGTCGGCCGTCTGCCAGGTGCGATGGATCTCGGCGGAATTGAACCCCGGCTGCGGCGGCCCATCGGCGAAGGCCTCGGCCAGCATCACGTCGGGGAGCATGAAGGCGGCGTAGGCGTCGAGCATCGGCACGTCGACGTGCTGGCCGCGGCCCCCGGAGCGCTCGCGGGCATAGAGCGCGGCGAGGATCGCGTAGGTGGCAGTCAGTGCGGTCGTCTTGTCGGCGACGATGCAGCGAACGAGCTGGGGCGGGCCGCCGGTTCCCTGCGCCTCCATGAAGCCGGAGAGGCCCTGGATCACACTGTCGTAGGCGGGCTGATCGCGGTACGGGCCGTCCGGGCCGAAGCCATTGATCGACACCGTGACGAGCTTCGGATTCTCACGGACGAGGTCCTCGCGTCCGAGACCGAGACGCTCGGTGGTGCCGGGTCGGAAGTTCTCGATCAGGACGTCGGCGTGCAGCGCGAGCCTGCGTGCGACGGCCTGCCCTCCCGGGGTCTTGAGGTCGGCAACCAGGCTCCGCTTGTTGCGGTTGAAGTGCACGAAGAAGCCCGAGAGCCCCGCCTTGAAGGGCGGGCCGAGGCGTCGCGTCGTGTCGCCTCCGGGGGACTCGAGCTTCGTCACCTCGGCGCCGAGGTCGCCGAGGATCTGCGTGCAGAGAGGCCCCGAGACGAGCGTCGAGAGGTCGAGCACGCGGATACCCGCCAGGGGGCCACCCGCCGTGCCGCCGAGATTCGCTTCCATCGTGGATCCTCCGTCCCCCGGCCTCATCTTACACGCGCCGCGGCCTTGAGATCCGGCGCCGTGGGACGTAGCGTGCTGGAATGAGCCATGACCTCTCCCGACTCGACGCCACCGCGCAGGCAGAGCTCGTCCGCAAGGGCGAGGCCTCGCCCCGCGAGCTGGTCGATGCCGCCATCAACCGCATCGAGAAGGTGAACCCCGAGCTGAACGCAGTGATCACGCCGCTCTTCGAGAAGGCGCGGGCGGAGGCGGCTTCACGGAGCCTGCCCGCGGGGCCATTCCAGGGCGTTCCGTTCCTGCTCAAGGATCTCGGCGTCTGGTCCGCCGGCGACCGCTACTGCGCGGGCATGACGCTCCTGCGCGACCTCGACTGGCACGAGAAGAGCGACTCCTACCTCGCTGCACGTTACCGCGCAGCGGGCTTCGTCTTCGTCGGCAAGGCGAATACGCCCGAGTTCGGCAGCGTGACCAGCACCGAGCCCGAGGCCTTCGGTCCTTCGTGCAATCCCTGGGATCCTTCGCGCTCGACGGGCGGCTCGAGCGGCGGCTCCGCCGCGGCGGTGGCCTCGGGAATGGTGCCCGCTGCCCATGCCAACGACGGCGGCGGCTCGATTCGCATTCCCGCAAGCGAGTGCGGGCTCGTGGGTCTGAAGCCTACACGGGGCCGTGTCTCCGTCGGTCCGGCGATGGGCGAGGTCTGGGCCGGGCTCGTGGCGGACCACGTGGTGACGCGCAGCGTCCGAGACAGCGCCGCAATCCTCGACGCCAGCGCCGGCCCGATGCCCGGCGATCCTTATTATGCTCCGCCGCCGGCGCGTCCCTTTGCGTCCGAAGTGGGCGCGCCTCCCGGCAGGCTCCGCATCGGCCTGCGCACGCGCACAGGCAACCCGAACATCCCCACCCATCCCGACTGTGAGCGTGCCGCGAAAGAGGCGGCGAAGCTCCTCGAAGCCCTCGGCCACCACGTCGAAGAGGCGCATCCCGCCGCCCTCGACGATCCGGAAGTCTTCGGCCCCTTCGTGGCGCTGCTCGCGAGCTGGACCGCCCGCGACGTCGATGCCTGGAGCGCGAAGACGGGCCGCAAGATCGGCCCGCGCGACGTGGAGGCCCACAACTGGGCCATGGCGGAGATCGGGCAGAAGATCTCCGCGCCGAAGTACGTGGAGTCGGTCATCTGGCTCCAGGCCCACGCGCGACGCATCCAGCAGTGGTGGCTGGACGGCTTCGATCTGCTGCTGACGCCGACACTGGCCGAGCCTCCGCCGCCCCTCGGAGAGTTCAGATCGACGCCCGAGAATCCGATGCAGGGCGTCCTCCGCTCCGGCCCCTTCGCCGTCTACACCTCCGCCTTCAACATCACCGGGCAGCCGGCGATCTCCCTTCCCTTGCACTGGAACGAGGCGGGGCTTCCGATCGGCGTGCAGCTCGTGGCGGCGTATGCCCGCGAGGACGTTCTGCTCCGCGTGGCGGCACAGCTCGAGGAGGCATGCCCCTGGGCCTCGCGTCGGCCGCGGGTTCACGCGTAGCGATGGCGACGTCCTCACGGCCGCGGTTACTACCGCCCGTCGTCGCAGCGCTGCTGCTCGCGGCAGCAACCGTGATCCATTTTGCGCTGCCCGAGATGCCTCGCCTGCGCGTGCTCGTGCTCGGCATCGCGCTCATCCTCGCGGGCTTCGGCGTGATGCTCTGGGCCGCGCGCCTCTTCGGACGTGCCGGCACCACGATCCTGCCCCACGGCCAGCCGAGCCGGCTCGTCGTCTCGGGGCCCTATCGATTCACGCGAAATCCGATCTATCTCGGCATCGCGACGGCGTTTGTCGGCATCGGCTTTCTCGTTGGGACACCGCCCTTCTTCGTGGCGGCCCTCGTATTTCTGGTCTGGATGAACGCGCGCTTCATCCCAATGGAGGAGCGAAATCTCGAGGCGGCGCTCGGCGACGACTACCGGGCCTTTCGCTCACGCGTGCGTCGCTGGATCTGAGCGCCCTTACTTGATGTAGCCGAGCGCACGCAGGCGCTCGCGGTCTGCCTCGGTGAGCGCCGCATCCTTGCCACCCTGCACCGCGCGGCTCCTTGCGAGCTCGACCTCCGCATTCGTGTCCGCGCGCAGGCGCTCTGCGAGCTCGGGCCGGCGCGACCGAAGATCGCTCCGCTCCCCCGGGTCGCTGGCCACGTCGAAGAGCTGCTCCGGCGGCAGGCCGCGCGGGTTTCCCGGGTTCGCCTCGATGAACTTCCACTCCATGCCGCGCAGCGCACGCACCACGTTCCCTTCGAGGTCGGTCTCCGCGAGCACCGAGGCCCTGGGCGCATCGGACGTCGCTGCGCCTTCGTAACGCGCTGCGAGATCGAGCCCGTGCATGGCCGGCGGCACCGCCGCGCCCGTGCGCGCGAGAATCGTCGGCGCGACGTCGATCAGCCCCGCCAGCTCCGGGTCGGCAGCGGGCGCTCCGGGGACAGAGCCCTTCGGCCACTTCACCAGCAGCGGCACGTGGATCTACTCGTCGTAGAGAGTCGTTCCGTGCCAGAAGCCGCCGTGCTCGCCGAACTCCTCGCCGTGGTCGGCGGTCACCAGGATCAGGGTGTTCTCCCAGAGGCCGAGCGCCCGGAGCTTCTCCCAGAGCAGCGCCAGATGCTGGTCGAGGTAGCGGATCTCACCCAGGTAGAGACGGTGCATCTCCGGCGCCAGCGACGGATCGGGATGGTCGTCGGCAACGCGCGCGACGGCGCGACCGTCGTAGGGATGCTCGAAGTACGGATCGTGGGGATCCATGTAGTGGAGGAAGAAGAAGAAGCGCGAGCCCTGGTTGTGCTCGAGCCAATCGAAGGCCGAAGCGTTCACGGTCTCGGCATCCTGGTAGTAGTCGCTCACCCAGTAGCCGGGCCTGAGCCGGAACCAGAGCTTCCGCACGAGCTGGTACAGGATCAGCTTCGACGAAGACTCGGTCGCGCCGGCGAGGTAGTCGGGTGCGAGATAGCGGTAGTCGCTGAAGCCCTGGTCGAAGCCGAAGCTCGGCGCGAGGTTGATGTTCGAGACGATGGCCCCCGTGTCGTAGCCGTGGTGCGCGAGCGTCTCTGCGAGCATCTCGACGTCAGGCGCGATGGATGCGGTCTTGGAGACGGCGCCGTGCGTCGAGGGCAGGAGACCCGAGAGGAGCGTCGCCGCGGCCGGCTTGGTCCACGAGGAGTGCGAGAAGCCGAACAGGCGCGTTCCGCCTTCGGTCACGAGGCTGCACAGAGCCGGCGTCTGCACGGGAGACGGCTCCCCGCAGCCGACGTGATCGCCGCGGAGGGTGTCGAGCATGATGAGGATCACGTTGGGGCGATCCGCGAGTGCCGGCGGCACGGGCTTCGCCGCGGATGGAGCCGGGGGCGGCGGTGCGAGAGTCGAGGCCGTGAGGCCCGCAGCGTTCACCACCAGCAGGGTGAGGACGAGCGCCGGGAGCGGCCGAACGAGGTGGCGCAGCGGCGTCGCGAACAGCCGGCGACCGAAGACGAGCAGCAGCAGCGCCAGCAACACACCCGCCGCAAGGATCGCCAGCAGCCACGGCAGCGGGATGGGCTGCTCCAGAAAGGCGTCCCGATGCACCCGGAAGAGCGTGATGAAGAGGCCCAGCGGCACGAGCAGGGCGACGCTCGTGAGTGTCGGGACCCAGCCGCGCAGCTCGTCCCGGTCCATGGGCAGGATGCCGAGGGCTGCGCCGCCGGCGAGTCCGAGCATGCCCAGGACGACGGCATAGGCGAGCGGGCCGTACCACAGCACGTGCGGGTCGCCGCCCGGGCTCCCGTGCGCAATGACCACGGCCTCGGCCGCTCCCAGCACGAGGCCGGCCACGAGCCCGGTGCCGAGGCCGAGGCCTGCCGACGTGCGCAGCCGAGCCGCGAGCGGTGGGGCGTCTCCCGCAACGGCGCCGGCCACCGGCGCACCGGGAAGCGAGAGCGCTTCGCGGGCCGCAGCGCTCCAGTCCACCTGCACGCCGTCGACCCGGCAGTAGGCGGGATGGTAGTCGTGGGGGCGGATCCACCAGAAGACGCCGCCAAAGAGCGTGAAGGCTTCGGCAGCCCAGAAGCCGAGGGCGGCCGAGACGATCGCCTTTCCGGGCCCGATCATGTGCCCGATCGTCACGAGCTGCGCCCACTCACGGGCGCCGATTCCGCCCATCGTCGGCGCCAGAACGGTGGCGAAGATCTGGATCGAGGAGCCGAAGACGAGAGGCCAGAACTCGGCGCTCGCTCCCGCGCCGACGGCCAGCGCCGTGAAGTAGTACATCGCGGCCGTCGTGAAGTGGACGACGAAGGAGAGCCCCAGCGCGGCGAGCACGAGGAGCTTCTTGTCCCGATAGGCGGCGGAGACGTGCGCGAGCCGCATCACCAGCCCG